>JACRDM010000080.1 GCA_016218565.1 Elusimicrobiota bacterium
CGGAAAGCCTGTCTCGTGGGATTAGGCCGCATCGGCACCGCTATCCTGGACTATGAAGGGTTTGAAGAAGAAGGATTTGAGATAGCCGCGGGTTTTGATGTCAGCTTGAACAAGATCGAAATGATCGTCAGCCGGGTAAATCTCTACCTGATACATGAGCTCAGGCCGATTATCGAATCCAGGGGAATTGAGATCGGCATTATTTGTACGCCGCCAGAGTCAGCACAGGATATTGCCAATAAATTAACAGATGCAAGCATCAAGGGTATCTTAAATTGCACCACAGCCATGATCAGCGTCCCAGAAGAAATAATACTAAGAAACATAGACTATACCGGGTATCTCAGGATACTATCAGCTCATATGAGTTTGAAAAAATAATTTAGCTTTTGTTCTAATCCGCGCCTGTCCCCCCGGCCAGTTTCGCGTAGTAAAACTAGGGGGGATAATCGTATTTCAAAAAAAGGAAGGAAATAACTATGGCTAGAGTATTTAATTTTAGCGCAGGGCCGGCCATGCTGCCAGAGCCGGTATTAAAAAAGGCAGCCGCAGAAATGTTGGATTATAAAGGTAGCGGCATGAGTGTCATGGAGATGAGCCATCGCTCCAAGCCATTTGAGGAAATAATCAAGGGCGCGGAAGCTGTGTTGCGCGAGATCATGGGCCTTCCTGATACCTATTATGTATTGTTCCTGCCAGGCGGGGCTTCGCAGCAATTCGCCATGGTCCCCCTGAACTTGTTCAAGAACTCCAAAAAATCCGACTTTGTCAACACCGGTACCTGGTCCAAAAAAGCCATTTCTGAAGCCAAAAAATATGGCACAGCCAATGTCGTCGCTTCTTCCGAAGACAAGAAGTTTACGGAAATACCGGTCATGGATCCAGCTAAATTCTCCAAAGACGCGGATTTCTTCCACATTACTACGAACAATACCATTGAAGGCACAACCATCCGGGAGCTGCCCAATACCGGCACTGTCCCGCTGGTAGCAGACATGTCTTCCAATATCCTGGGAGAACAATATGATGTCACCAAGTTCGGCTTGATCTATGCCGGCGCCCAGAAGAATATCGGTCCGGCGGGAGTGACTGTTGTTATTATAAAGAAAAACCTGGTAGGCACAGCTCTGCCAATCACCCCGACTATGCTGGATTATAAAATTCACGCTGAGAACGAATCGCTGTATAATACACCGCCATGCTATGCCATCTATATATCCAAGCTGGTCTTTGAATGGATCAAGGCAGAAGGCGGCGTAAAAGTGATCGAAGCGCGCAATAAAGAAAAAGCAGAGATGCTCTACCAAGCTATTGATGGTTCCAAGCTTTATAAAGCGCCAGTCACTAATCCAAAGTTCCGTTCCATCATGAATGTGCCTTTTGTCTTATCGACAGGAGAGCTGGATGAAAAATTCCTGGCCGAGGCTAAAAAAGTCGGATTGACCACCTTGAAGGGCCACCGCAGCGTTGGCGGCTGCCGAGCCAGCATCTATAATGCCATGCCGGTAGAAGGGGTTAAAAAGCTGGTTGAATTCATGAAAGAGTTCGAAAAAACGAACTCTTGATTACACCGATTTCAAAATAGATTATCCCCCCTTCATTTGCCTCGGCAAATCAAACAGGAAGGACAGGCACAGATTCAAACAGAAACGGAGAATTTTACGATGTTCAAAATTAAAACACTGAATAAGATTTCACCTAGCGGATTAAAAAAGTTCCCGTTGGACAACTATGAGATCGGCACAGAGATCAGCCAGCCGGAAGCAATTCTGGTGAGAAGTGCAGATATGCTGCAGATGGAAATGTCAGAGACCCTGCAGGCTATCGGCCGAGCCGGAGCAGGGGTCAACAATATTCCGGTAGATAAATGTACCGGAAAAGGTATCGTGGTTTTTAATACCCCAGGCGCAAATGCTAATGCCGTCAAAGAACTGGTTTTAGGAGCCATGTTCCTGTCTGCCAGGAATTTACCGCCAGCCATTGAATACTGCAAAACTTTGATAGGAAAAAGGGCTGATGTGCCGCCGCTGGTGGAAAAGAACAAGGGCCAGTTTGCCGGGAACGAATTAAAAGGCAAAAAACTCGGGCTCATCGGTTTGGGAGCCATTGGCGTCATGGTCGCCAACGACGCGCTGGCACTGGGCCTGACTGTAGAGGGCTTTGATCCGTTCATTTCCGTAGAAAGCGCCTGGAAACTATCCAATGAAGTAAAAAATGCCAAAGGCATGGACCGCTTGCTCGCCACGTCTGATTATATCTCCATCCACGTCCCGCTCACCGATAAAACGAAAGGCCTGCTGAATACGGAAAAATTCGGGCAGATGAAAAAAGGCGTGCGTATTTTCAATTTTTCACGTGGCGGCATTGTGAATAACGAGCATCTCAAAAAAGCGATCGCTGACGGCATCGTTGCCTGCTACGTTACTGATTTTCCGGATGACGAACTGCTGAATATGGACAAAGTTATCTGCCTTCCGCACCTGGGCGCCTCCACCGAAGAAGCAGAGGAAAATTGCGCCAGTATGGTCGTGGACCAGGTCATTGATTTCCTGGAACACGGCAATATTACCAACTCGGTAAATTTCCCCGGCTGCGTTCTGGAAAGAAATCCCGGGACCACCCGCCTGACCATTATCAACAAAAACGTACCTGGTATGGTGGCCCAGCTTTCCACAGTATGCAGCAAAGCCAACCTGAATATCATCGAAATGATCAACAAGAGCAAAGGCGACCTGGCGTACAATATCATTGATGTCGCCGGTGAAATCACGGACAAGACCGTAGAAAAGATCGCCGAGATAGAAAATATCATCAAGGTCCGCGCGTTAAAGTAAAAATAGTGCGGCAGTAACTACGAAATGTAGTTTCCAGTAAACAAATGTAATTCGCTTAAGCGCTGACAACTGCTTTTCGTTTTTACTGGCAACTCGCACTCAGAAGCAACTGGGTTGCTTAATTAGTCGCTCCTGAAAAATTAACAAGTATAGGATTGAAATTCCTATACCTATACCTATACCTATACCTATACCTATACCTATATTTAATATTGACAAATACTGGATAATAGTGTAAATTTATATCGTTCAGAGCAATAAGAAGTTCTCTTATTGCTTTTATTAATTTATTGTATAGGCTATTCAAAGAGTAGCCAATGATTACGTAGATTAAAAAAAACTGATTATCCACCCTGGATCCTAATAAATGGGGATCAAAGCAGGGAGGACAGGCACAGATTGAAACAAATGGGAGGAGTTAATTATGTACGCAGTTATTGAAGAATCAGGCTTCCAATATCGCGTGAATGTAGGCGATATTATTGATGTAGCCAGGTTAGAAAAAAAACCAGGCGAAAAAGTAAAACTAGCCAAGGTGTTATTGGTGGGAGACGGGGATAAAATCAGTGTCGGCCAGCCGATACTGGATAACGCCGCGGTAAACGCAGAAGTGATTTTAGACGACCGGAAGAGAAAAGTAGTAGTTTACAAGTATAAACCTAAGAAATCTTATGCTCTGATGAAAGGGCATAGGCAGGATTTTACCAGAATTAAGATTACGGATATTTCGCGGTAAAAGTAGATTCCACAAATTACAAAAGATCTGCCCCGCTGCAACAGCGGGGGATTACATAGATTATTTAATGGTGAGGTGAACAAGTATGTCAGGTAATAAAAGTGGCGGTGGTTCAGCTGTAAACGGCCGGGATTCGTCCGGTAAGCGGTTAGGCGTAAAAAGAGGAGACAGGCAGACGGTTACGGGCGGTTGTATTTTGGTAAGACAGCGCGGTACCAGGTTTTTCCCCGGACTTAACGTGGGTATTGGCAAGGATGATACTCTTTTTGCTTTGATCGATGGCGTAGTGGAATTCAAATACACTAAAGGCGGAGCTAGGCAGATTTCCGTTCTTCCCTTGTCGAAATAGTAAAGCTTCCGAGGATAATCCCGATAAAATCGGGGAAAGAGGTGGAGGCTTTCAATGTTTGTAGATCATAGCAAGATATTCGTCAAGGCCGGAGACGGCGGCGACGGTTGTATATGTTTCCATCGCGAGAAGTTCGTGCCCCTGGGCGGGCCGGATGGAGGCGATGGCGGTAAAGGTGGAGAGGTCATAGTTAAAGCCAGGGCAACCTTGCGTACCTTGTTCGATCTGAAGATCCGTCCGCATTATAAAGCTGCTAGCGGTAAGAACGGACAAGGTAATAACAGATATGGCAGAAGCGCTCCGCCTTTGTTTATTTATGTGCCCCTGGGAACAATAGTACAAGATGTAGCTACTGGTAGAATATTGGCTGACCTGGCGGAAGATGGCCAGGAGATATTGGTGGCCCGTGGCGGCAGAGGCGGCCGGGGTAACGCCAAGTTTAAATCTGCCAACAGGCAGGCGCCCAGGATCGCCGAACGCGGCGAACCAGGAGCAGAGATCACCCTCAATCTGGAACTGAAACTGCTCGCCGATGCCGGATTGGTCGGATATCCCAATGCCGGCAAATCCACACTTCTTTCCCGCATTTCCAAAGCCAGACCTAAAATTGCTGATTATCCTTTTACCACGTTGGCCCCCAACCTAGGCTTCGTAAGCTTAGGCGGTGGCTCTAGTTTTGTCGCAGCTGATATCCCCGGATTGATCGCAGGGGCGCACCGCAGCGTCGGGCTGGGGAATGAGTTCCTGCGACATGTTGAACGCACGAAAGTGATCATTCATCTAGTTGATGTGTTTGGTTTTGATAACCAGAGCGCCTGGGAAAATTACCAGTCGATCAACAAAGAGTTGAAATTATACAGTCCCAAATTAGCCCAAAAGCCGCAAGTGATAGCGCTTAATAAGATGGACCTGCCGGCCGCCGAAGAAAAAGCCAAACAATTCAAGAAACATTTGAAAAAGAAACCAGTTTATGTTATTTCTGCTAGGGCTGGGGTTGGCTTGCAGGAGCTTCTGGGAGCGGTCTATGAAGAATTGAAAATTGCCCCTGAGCCAGAACCGGTAGCCATGCCCAAACAGCCGCAGGAGTTTACCGCTGGTTCAGAATTCAAGATCAATATAAAAGATGGTGTATTTGTCATCAGCGGCAAGCATATTGAAAAGATAGCGGCCATGACCTGGACCGAAGAGGAAGAAGCGCTGATCCGGATGCATAATATTTTTAAAAAAATAGGCGTGGATAAGGCGCTGAAGGATAAAGAAATAAAACCAGGTGACCTAGTGCGCAGCGGCAAGATAGAGTTTGAATATACTGAATAAGGCAGTCGCTGGTTCCTAGTTTCTAGTTGCTGGTTTTTAAAAGTACTTAATTAAAACTAGCGACCAGCGACCAGTAACTAGCGACTAGTCGGAGACTTTATGCATTACAAAAGAGTCGTGATAAAAATAGGGACCAGTACGTTGACGGATGAAGACGGGCGCTTGAACCTGCCACAGCTGCGGATATTGGTGGAGCAGGTGGCACAGCTGTCCCAGCAGGGGCGTGAAGTCATTCTGGTGACCAGCGGCGCTGTCGGCGCCGGCAGGGGCAAGCTGGGTTTAAAATCGCGGCCGCAAAGCGTGCGCGAAAAACAGGCCGCTGCCGCGGTTGGACAAACCTTCCTCATGCGCCATTATGAAGAGTTGTTTAACGAATTCGGTTTTAACGTGGCGCAGATACTGCTGACCCAGGAAGATATGCGCGCCCGGGAGCGCTACTTGAATGCCCGCAATACGATCATGACCTTGCTGGAATATAAAGTCATACCGATCATCAATGAGAACGATACGGTAGCTGTTGATGAGATCAGGTTCGGCGATAATGATACTCTGTCGGCCTTGGTAGCCAGTAAAGTGGAAGCTGACCTATTGATAATCCTGAGCGATGTGGCCGGATTATATACCGCGGATCCGCGCCAAGATAAAGATGCAGAGATGATTCACACGGTGGATGAGATTAATGAAGAAGTGGAAAAGATCGCTTTGAAATCCACTGGCAGCGCCCGCGGCGTTGGCGGTATGTATACCAAGATCCAAGCCGCCAAAATTGCCACGGCCAGCGGGGTGATGGTAGTGATCGCTGACGGTATGAAGCCGGGTATATTAAAAGGTGTGTTCCAGGGGGATGATAGCGGGACCAAATTATTGCCGCGGCATGAAAAGATCAGCGGCCGGAAGAAATGGATCGCTTTTGCCAATAAATCCAGCGGCAGGATACATGTAGACAGCGGCGCGGCCAAAGCCTTATTGAAAATGGGCAAGAGCCTGCTGCCTAGCGGCATCACTGAGGTGGAAGGAAATTTCCGGCTAGGTGATATGGTGACTGTCGTAGCTGAGGACGGAGATGAGATCGCCCGCGGTTTGGTGTCCTTTCCCAGTGCTGAGATAGAGAAAATAAAAGGCCAGAAAACTTCAGAGATCATGAAGATCCTCGGGCACAAAGATTACGATGAAGTCATTCATCGGGATAATTTAGTGATTTTGTAAGCGTTTAGCGGGTAGCGTTAAGCGTATAGGAAAGCCTCTCTAAACGCTCTACGCTATACGCCTCAGGATGGGATTTGCATATGCTTGGTATTGTTGACCGGATAGAAGACGGCAGAATAGCAGTAATTAAGATCCGAGGCGGGGGAGAGCTGGTAATACCAATAGCGAATCTGCCTGTTAAAATTTATGAAGGCGCTTGCCTTGATATTACGACGGTCCTGAATAAACGGGAAGAGTCAAAACAAAAGAAAAAAATAAAAGATTTGCAGGATAAATTGCTGAAGAAAAATGCCTGGAAAAAATAAATTCTTCTTTTCCATACTGTTCTTTTTTTTATTTGGCGTAAACGCTTTTGCTCGTCCCTGCCCCCGCCAAAATTCGCGGGCAGGCACAGCGCCAACATCTGCTGGGCGGGATCTGGTAGTGTCCTTTATCGATGTTGGCCAGGGTGAGAGTGTTCTGGTGGAAACCCCGGATGGGAAAAATATTCTCATGGATGGGGGCGGGATACCAGCCTGGCGGAAGCAAAAGTATAAAATAGGGGCGAAAGTAGTCAACCCGTTTCTGCAAAAGAAAAAGATCAAACAATTGGATAAAGTGATCCTGACTCATGGCCATGCTGACCATGTGGATGGCTTGCTCGATGTGCTGACTGTCTACCCGGCAGCGGAATTCGTGGACACCCTAAAAGGCGGCGGCGGAGTCACTGATGATGAATATATCAACGTGCTGCAAGTCGTAAAAACAAAGAACCTAAAATATCGGCTGGCCAGCGCCGGGGATTCACTGGATTTTGGACCAGCCCTGCAAGTCCTGGTTTTGAATCCTCCCCAGGACAGATTTGACAATCCAAATGATAATTCCCTGGTCCTAAAGATCACGTATAATAAGGTGAGTTTCCTTTTGACTGCTGATATTGGGCAGGCTGCTGAAAGAAAAATGTTGTCTGAGTACAGAAACACGCTGCAATCAACCGTATTAAAAGTCGCTCATCACGGTTCGCGGAGCTCTTCCTGCGCCAGTTTTTTGAATGAGGTGAAACCTGAGCTGGCGGTAATTTCCTGCGGTCGCAATAATACTTTCGGACATCCTCATCCAGAAGTGTTGCAACGATTGAAAAGAAAGAACATACCTTATCTCATCACAGCCAAGAAAGGGACGATCACGGTCATTACTGATGGACAAACTTATCGCGTTAAAACAGAGTATTAGAAAAAGAAGCATTTCTTTTATTTTTCTTTTATTATTTCTAGCTAATGGCTGGGCAGCAGAGCCAGTGACCAAAGTCACTGAAGTCAAAATCGAAACCACTGACCGCCAGGAGATGGCCGCGGTTATCCTTAATAATAATCTGGTGATTCGCGAGATCAAGATCAACAAAGGGCAGCGCTCGGAAATCGTCAGTCTGATTTATCCGGAATACCTCAGCCAGAAGGGCCAGTCAATACCCCAAATAGCGATAACTGATCAGAAACTCGGTGCAGAAATCAACAAAGCCGTAGCTGAACTACGGCCCAGCCTGGAAAAAGCAGTTGACCTTGTTTATAAAATAACTAAAATAGTTCCATTTAGGGTAAAAGACAGCCAGGTAAAGGCTTTTGTCTCGATTATTTTTAACAATGCGGTAAGGGTGGAAGTTAGAGTAATGGATTCACCCAGCGGGCTGTGGTTAGCTTGGCCTGGCCGCAAGACCAAGAATGGCGCCTGGATAAAGCAATTTGAGCTAACCAGTATCTCATTGAAACAGGCCGTAGAAAAAGCCATTCTTAATAAATACGCGGTAGTAAAAAGCGAGGAGCCTTAAGCCGTGAATATTTTTTGGCCGGTGATTGAGAATCTAATTATGCCTGTTATTGCCGGAGTCACGTACTTTTTTCTGGCCAGGTATATTGCCTATATTGCTCCGTTGCGTAAGCTGGTGACAGGAAACATTACCTACAAAGGCGCTTACTGGGGTTTTATCTTTTTTGGCATTTTTTTAATGACACGCCCCTTGCAGATATCCCTGGGGCCGCACCCGGCGCCGCTGATCGTGAATAATATCCGGGAATTCATCATGATCGGCCTATTCGCTCCGGCGGTATTTGTGGGTTTGACCAGCTTTGCTTTGGGATTTGAAAAGGTAAGAAAAAGTACCGTGTTGCTGGTGTTTGGTTTGGGGCTAGCCCTGGCCGTATATTTTGCAGTAATAAATATCAGGGCGAGCGGCGGTTCGATGGAAATATTCCGCCTTAGAGGTTATGCCTTCCATGACGGCAAATGGTTCCATCCCACCAATCCTAATGCGCGCTTGATGCCTATCTTGTTTATCATCAGAGTGACTGACCCGGTATTAATGATGATCATACTTGGGGTGTTCTGTTTTTGGCGGGCGGTCGTGTTTCCCAGGAACAGCGTTTATGATAATATGCCTAAAAAACTGGTGTTCCAGGGATTGGCAGTGCTAAGTTTTGGCTTGAGTATGCTGTTTACCGGATTTGTTGCGGTCATTTGGAATATCCCGAACCAGTGGTGGATCTATTACCTGGGAGCTATTTTGGCTGGAATATTTGAGGCGATAGCGCTAAGTTTTCCCTTGCATAAAGAACAGAAAATATAGAACATACATAGTTTTAGAGGCGCCATATTTATCTCATCCGGGTTACGAAATAAGTATGGTTTTTTATTTAGTCAACGAGGCACAGAGGCACAAAGGGAGAAGCGAGGCACTGAGTAAAAGATTAGAAATTTTGTTTCGCTTTGTGCCTGGTCTTGGCTTTTAACTCTCTGCCTTAGTGATAACATTTGGAGGTTTAACAGGGTGAAATTATTTATTGGCGTGTTCTGGCTGGTGAGCGGACTAGTGATGAATACTTTTGGGCAGGAATATTACTATGCTGCAGAGAATATGCTGGACGTGAATACAGCTACCTTTGATGAACTGATATTGTTGCCAGGTATCAACCGGTACCAGGCGTACAAGATCATTGAATACCGGCGAGTGTTCGGCTATTTTCTGACTCTTGATGAACTGTTGAAAGTGGAAGGACTCAGCCTGCAGGATGTGGCCAGCTGGCAAAGCTATATCACGGTCATGGCGCCTAAGGCGAGAGGAGCGCCGCAAGGTTCGTTAAAATTCAAAACCGTAAAAACCGGCAATGTAGAAGGAGGGGAATACCAATTTCTGCATGGGCGGTGGAAAAATTTTCAGCCAGGATGGTCCGGAGCAATGTTGTTGGAACAATATCCGCATTATGCCGGCTATCGGGTAGCCGGGAGTAAGGCTGCCAACGGTTACTGGAGCCAGAGATATTTGCTCAACAAATATTACCTACTGTGGGAGCCAAATTCAGTGGTCAAGAAGTTATTAGTTGGTGACTATCTGGCAGGGTTTGGGGAAGGGGTAGCCATGGATTTAACTGGCCGGTCCAAGCCAAACGGGATATATCCTGGCGATCTGGAGGCGACAGAGTACAACACCGCTAAAATAAGCAATCATGCTCTGCTGCAAGCGGCCAGTTATAAGAGTAGTAAGAGTTTTCGCGGAATAGCTATGGTCCTGGAACAGGACCAGTTTAAAGAAACAGTTTTTTATTCTGGCCAGAATAATGCATATTATGGCTTCTATATTAATGGTTCGACTATCAGGAAACCATTAGAGCATTATTTTAGCGAACAGGTTAGTGGGCTGGATATCACTACCTATGTCTGGGGAGAGACGGAGATCGGGGTTACGGGTTTTTACTCCCAACGGGAGACAAAAGGTCCGGATCCATGGCGTTATCCTGCAGAGGATAAGAATTTCCTGGTATTTGGCACTCATATTAATTCGTATATCGGACGGCTTAACCTGTGCGGAGAGATCGGCAAAGTGAATAAATACGGGGAAGGGATATTCACTGAAGGCAATGTCAATTTTGGCCGGATAAATTATTCCGCGAGTTACCGGAAGTATGATCTGGACTACTATAATCCGCATGCCGGGAGCTATTCCCGTCATTATCCGCAAAGTGTTTTCCGCTGCCGGGATGAATGCGGGGTATTGGGCAAAATAGCGTGGCAAATATTGAGTAACGTAAAGGTAACCGCCTCATTTGACCAATATACTCATCAGGCGCAG
>JACRDM010000081.1 GCA_016218565.1 Elusimicrobiota bacterium
GATTGGGCGGAGTATTCACACAGATGAAAATAATATCGCTGTTACGCACTCCATCCCTGATTTGGCAGGAGAAAATCAGCCTTTTTTGCTGTACATTTTTTTTAACCACTTCTGTCAAGCCAGGTTCATATATCGGCAGCACGCCTTTTTTTAGGAGGTTAATCTTCTTTTCATTATTGTCTATGCAATATACCTGATTGCCTAAATCAGACAGACACGCCCCGGTGACTAAACCAACATATCCCGTTCCCACAACACAAATCCTCATTATTGGTCTCCTTTCAAGTTAAAGATAAAACACGCGATATTTCACTGAGCCTACAATACGGCCGACAAGACCGCCTAAATGTCTTACCTGGTAATAAAAAGCCATTGGAATAACTTCCCAATATTTGCCTTTAAGACCTACCTTTTTCTCTAATCTTACAAAATATAACATCAGCCAAAGATTAACCGCCACTAGATAATACATAACGCCGAGAAACCAATGTATCTGCTGGATAATGAGTATTAAGGGAAGTAGTCCGTATACGATCAATACTGATTTATCAAACAATCCTGTGCTACCCATAAAATTCAACCGTATTACTTTCACAGATAAATCAAAAACCCACTCTCCCTTATAATAATTTTTGAAATTCCTGGCATCATTCACTTCATACGTGTAAACTTGTTTTAATACCGCTTTTAAGTTATTTCTCTCGTTATGATAGACCACAACGTGCGGGCAATTACTAATATTTTTCTGCTGCCTGATGGCCCGCATGGCGAATTCAATATCCTCGCCAGTTGAGTCACGAAAGGCGGCATCATATCCTTTTAGTTCTGAAAAGACCGTCTTTTTTACAGCTAGATTCATTGAAGCAAAAACAGGCCCTTGAGAACGAAAAATAAAATTCTCCTTAAAATTCCTCCGGTGGGTATTCCTTATTTGAACTTTTTTTCTTAACAGGAACATCAGCCGGGCCAAGACTGTATCGGTTTGTAAAGCGATCCCGGTGCCGACCATCATATCGATCATTAGATCAGATTCAAACATCTTAATTATTTGCTCTGTCCAATCCAGCGGAGCGACACAATCAGCGTCAATAAAAGCGATTATTTCGCCGGCCGCCATAAAAGCGCCTTTGTTTCTGGCCGCCGCGGGGCCAGGAATTTCTTCTCTGGTCAAAACTATTGATGGGAAACTGCTTTTATTAATGAACTTTTTTATCTCTTGCGCGGAATGATCGGAAGAATTATTATCAACAACTATTATCTCGCCTGGTGCAGACGTTTGTTTAACCAGGCTTTCCAGGCAAGTGCAAATGAATTTTTCCGCATTATACACGGGAACAACAATAGAAATCCCGCTACTAATCATCTTAAGTACCCTCCATCCTTGGCTGGCAGATTAGACTGATAAACAGATCTCAGCCAAGAAACTTCTTCTTTGGTAAAAGGATTAATTCTCTTTAAAATAATATAATAACCACTGACATTGATAAATATCGGCCACAAAACATTTTGCGTAGGTAATAAAGCAGATATTGCTATTAATGCGGCTATAATGCCTAGCGCCTTCCATAATCTATATAAACCATGAGCCATTACCAGTTTTCCGGCCAAGATCATAATTAATATTATAAATATAAAGCTTTCTGTCATGATCGCAGCCACCGCGGCACCTATCCCCCCCCACCAGGTGATAAGCTTTATCCCCAAAGCAGTATGGATAATGATCTCCAGGCCCATTAAAAGAAGGACTAAGCGCTCAGCATTAATAGCCTGCAATATAACCACAAAAAAACAATTCAGATAAGCCAGCAGGCCAAACCAGATAAGAATCTTCAGCATCATGATAGAAGGAATATAATTTTCCCCATAAAACAACAGGATTAGCGGACGGGTAAAAAGCGCTGTGCCCAGCACCAGGGGAAACAAAATTATCATTAATATTTTAAAAATAGCTCCGGTCCCAGCGGCCAGACGTAGCGGAGAATACTTGTGCAAGCGCACAAAATTAGGCAAAGCCGCGGCGCCTATGGCAATTGGGATAAAAAATAAAGCTTCTACCAAACGCTGGGGAGCGGAAAAATAACCCACCGCGGCTTTACTCTTTAAAAAAGACAACAGATATATTCCTAAACGAAAATTAAGCACACCAAGAATGTTGGCCAAGGCAAAAGGCCAGGCTTTCCGTATAATCGCATCCATAAACTTCAAATCCAGCGCATAACGGAATTTGCCTTTAAGCTGCTGAACCACTTTCGCGCAAAACCCCAGGTTTAATATGGCGATAAACAACTGGCTCCACACTACCCAAGGCAAACCATATCCCTGCCACAGCCCGTATAGTCCGATACCTAAAAGCAAAACTTTTTGCCCTAGAGCGGCCCAAACCACCCAGGACATGTCTTCATGAGCTCTCAGGACATCCAGATATACATCAGAAATTAATAGTAAAATAAAAGTTACCATCAAAAGCAGGAACACTTCATTGGTCAATTTGTCTAATGAAAACAACCTTAAATAACTCCAGAACAATAGTAGTATTAGGATGCTGGATATAATACGCGCCACTACCATTTTCCCGGCAAATTCCATAGTATTTTCACGAGCCAGCGCTATTTCCCTGATAGTTACCAGGGAAAATCCAAAATCAGCAACCACCCTGAAAAATACGGCTATGGAAATTGCCAATGAATACAAACCAAACATTTCAGGATTAAGAAAACGGGCTAAACACGCATAAAATATTATAGTTAATATATTATCAGTCACCCGGCCAAACAACAGAGCAGTGAAATTAAACAGTGGCGGCTGCGCCATATATCTCACCTTTCTTTTGAAAATAGAACCCCAGCGCTATGAGTAAAGCCACCATTATCGTCGTTGCATCTTGGGTGAACATAACATTACTTTCCATAATAGTATGAGCAAAATGAGCGCTGGCGGAGCCAATTATTCCGTACCTAATAATCGTCTTTTTTTCAGCCTTAAGCAAACCGCGGAGATATATCCAGATAAAACATATATAACTGAGCGGCGCTAAAAAACCCATTTCCACCGCCGAATTAAGATACAGGTTATGAGCCGAGTAATTGGCCTGGACAATTTCTCCGGCGTTTAATACCAGTTGATACACTTCATTCTCGAGAGTGTAAAGATCTGAAGTCAGCAGAAAACCATAATTGCCAAGATATCGTTCAGGTAAAGTTCCGATCCCGCTGCCCAGAAAAGGATGCTCTAAGAAAAGCTGGAAAGACTTCTGCCAGATCTCCGTCCGACCGGATAACCCTCCCGCCCAGCGAAAATATTCCAATACCGGCTGGCGTAGTTCGTTAAAGCTAAAGGCCAAAGAAAAAAGAACCAGGATGAGCGCTATAATATTAATAAAGGCACGGCGATAAGCTAACCTTCCAAGAATCAACAAACCTAATACACTGGTAAGGATACCCCCGCGTGAACCTGAGCAGTATAGAGCAAATAACATACATAAACCGGAAATAACAGATAAAACCCGCCGCTTGCCAGGGCTACCGGGGTCCATCCCCAGGGCAAAAGTAAGCGGCACTAACAATCCAAAATATATTCCCAGGTTATTAGGATGATAGAATGTGCCGGCCGCGCGATACTGGGATTTACCGCTAGCTAAATCAAGAAAAGAAATTCCCCGCTGCGCAGGCGGTATCAGCCATTTTTCCAAAGATGACAGCACTTCGAACTGGACGATCAGATATTGCAATATAGCCAGGATAGAAACGAAGGTGCCGATCCAGACCAGGTAATTCAATATTGAACGCCAGTTTTCCCGTTCACCTAAGAAATCAGTAAAGATAAAAACCAAAACAAATCCGTTAATATACGGTATTAGGCTGATCAAGCTTAGCTTAAGATTAACCGAGTGAACCGTGCTTAGCAAGATCAAAGACAGCCAAAAACAGACAAAATAAATAAACCATTTTTCCGGCAGGTAGATTTTTTTGCCGGTTATAACTTTTTGAAAGAACCAGAAACCAAACAGTACCCAGACCAGGGAATACCGTAGTATAGTTAAATAGAAAGGAGAAAAAACTGTAGCTATCGACCGGGTCCAAGGAGCCACGGTTAAAAGAAAAAAGATAATAATTTTAATCAAGATGCATTTTCCCCAGAGTTTTCTTCAACCAGCCTGGCAATGGTTCCTGGATGCCGTTCAAGATAAGCTGCATGGTCAAATTAGCGCTTTTGGCAATATCTAAGGATAACAACACATCATTGCGCCTGGTAGCTCTGGAAAGAACGATCAGGAATGTTTGGTCAATACGCGGCGCTAATTCCAGAGGCCAGGAATGCAGTAAAAGAGGTGTGCCATCGATAATAATCCGGTCAAACTGCCCTTTAATCAGATCCAGCAGCCGTTCAAAGTAGGGTAATGGTGATTTCAGGTCGGCGCCTAAAGGATTATTCCCAATAGGTATTACTTCTAAATTCGCTTGAGAACTGGGATAGACAACGTCGGCTAATTCCTTACCATCCAGAAGATCCAGTAATCCCGGCCAGGAGGGTAGGCCAAATACCTTATGCAAGCTGGGATTTATAAAATTAGTATCGATTATCAGGGTCCGATAATTAACCACAGCCGCAGCTTTAGCAATACCTGCGGCACAGGTTGTCTTACCCTCCCCCGGGATAGAACTGATAACCTGGATAATTTTCGGCCCGGGATCATAGAAATTATGCTCCATTTGACAATTGATCCGCTGGAAATTTCGATCAGCCAGAATATTGGTCCGGGTCTTTTTCTTCTTGGCTGAAGTAATAAAGACAGGGATATTCCCAAAGAGCGGTACTCCCATGATCCGGCTCAGTTCTCCTGTTGTTTTAAAGGTATAATCCCTGTATTCAAGTAAAAATACCGCCCAAAAAGCCACGAACAAGCCAAAAACACTGCCGGCTATTATGTTAATCAGCGGCAGGGTCACTGGTTTTTCCGGTAGATCCGCTGGTGAAATTAAATGGATCCGGTCTGAGGTATTCATTTCCAGATAAATACCTAATTTGTCTTTTTGTCCCGTTAATAGAGTATAATAACTTTCCTTGATGCCAATATCGCGCTGCAGCTGCTTTACCCGGAGATCATCTTCGGGCAAATACTTATCCTTTTCCGACCATTTTCTTTTCAGCAGGTCTGTGATCACCTGCTCTACACTGTCCCGGCGCATATTGGCAGCGATCAAATTACCCAGAGCCGCCGTTACCTGGGGAAGCTTAGCAAAAGAGTCTTCTTTGTTCTGCAGATACAGCGTTAACTTGGTATTTATCTGGCTGCGCATATTTTTGATATTCTTATCCACCGAGCGGACATTCGGGTGTTCATCATTATAATTCTGCAAGTAATAGGCCCTTTTTATTTCCAGGTCTTTTAACGATTGCAGTACCTTCCCAACTTCATCCGGCTGGGTAAATTTAGCAATTTCATCCTTAATATTCAGTTTTTTTTCAAACTGCCTTAATTGCGCTGAATAGGTGTTTGCCCGCTCTTGGTTATCTACCCTTTGTTTTTCCAACCGGGCAATAGCTGACGGCGCAGCCTGGGAAGGGTCAGGATTTAGATCGAGGGTCTGAGCCGCCCGGTACTTGGCCAGTTGAGTTTCTGTATCATTTATTTCTTTATGCACTTTATCCAGGTCCTGCTGTAAATAATCCATCATCCACAACGCTTCTTTTTTACGAAAACTCAGATCCCATTCACGATAGAGAAGCGCCAGGGTATTAGCGATATCCGCGCATAATTTTGGTTCCGGGGTGCGTACTTTTATCTCAATTATTTGGGTTAACGGCACAGGGACCAGGGATATTATCTTATTCAGAATCTTTAAACGATCTTCTTCGCTTTTATTTAGAAACTGGTCCCAGAACACGCCGTAATCAACATTGCTTTGCGCCAGTTTTTTGATTACTTCCTTATAGATTGGCCGGCTTTTCATTAAAGCTATGTGGTTGCGCGCGTTGGAGGTCATTTTTTGCAGATCTAATTGCTCTAGTTTTATACCTGTCGGCTCCTCTTTATCTCCCCAACTGATGATCGCCACAGCTTCATATCGCGCCGGAACCAGGTATTCTTTCAGTAACACCACTTCTAAAATGACGATGAAGACTAACGCAAACAGATATTTGCGATAGAACAGCACCCGGCTAAAAGCCCGCAGTCCGAAAGATATTTTTCCTTTTCTGTTTTCCATGAATTTACCTTATTTAGCCAGAGTTTTAACCATCACTGTTACTGAAAGAATAAAAAACAGCTCTTGCCAGTTCGGCCACCAGTGTCTTGGCACATAAACCACGTCATGCGGCGCGATGATAATATTTCTTAGCTGGCGGTCTTCATTCTTCATCAGGTTCTTTACATCAATGATTTGTACCGGTTGCCCCGTCCGGAGGATACGCACCTGGCTCAGCCAGGCTTTCTCGCTTGGCCCGCCAGCTAAAGCAATTGCTTCAAGCAAATCTAAATTCTTACCAACCTGGTAGCGGCCCGGATTACGCACCTCGCCGGAAACAAAAACCGCCTGACTAATATAATTAACTACTCGCACCTGGACCTGGCAATCATTAAAAAACCGGACATACAAAGCGGTTAACTTTTCCTTTATTTCCGGCACGGTCAGATCTTTAGCATATACCGGGTCCAACAGAGGAAGCTGGATCGTGCCGTCCGGCCCAACCTTGATCACCCGGCTCTCATATATCTGTCCGCCAAAGAGTTGCAGCGAGTTATAAGCAGGCAACCGGCTAAGTATCTGGTCCGGAACCAATTGTGAAACCAGAATTTCTATTTCATCCTCATAATCTACTTTATAAAGCTCAGCGGCCAGGCACCCGGGCGAGGAAAATCCGGCTAATAATGAAACTACTATTACCATTGAAATCAATTTAGCAAACCGCTCCTTGAATCCGGTCATAACTGAACCTCTTTCTGGCTATTTAACAAGCCCCTTGTCCCTTGATCACCGACCAAAGGGTCTTACTTAATATTTTTAGATCCAAGAACAATGACTGATTAAGGATATAATACAGATCAAATTCCAGGCATTCATGCATGTGTACTTTTTTGGTTCTTCCCAGTACCTGCCAGAGCCCGGTAACTCCCGGGATCACATCTAATCTTTTCCGATGCCATTTCTGGTATTTCGCTACGATGAACGGCATTTCCGGCCGCGGCCCGACCAATCCCATATCCCCTTTGAGCACATTTATTAACTGTGGTAGTTCATCCAGACTCGTCCGGCGCAGACAACGCCCCAGGCAAGTAACTCGGCCATCACCCGGCGCAGAAGGCGCTTTAGCATATTTCCCCGCGTTTTTAAACATGGTCCTGAATTTGATCATCTTGAATAGTTTACCATGGTAACCTACCCGGTCATGCAGGAAAAATACCGGCCCCGGAGAGGTAATCCTGATCAATATGGCAATTACCGGCCAGACCGGCAGAGTTATGATCAACAGCAGCAGCGCCAGAACAAATTCAAAAACTCTCTTTACCTTCTTCTCTATAAAAGTAAACTCCCGACAGTTTAGTTTTACCGCGGGCAAGATAGCGATCATTTTCTGGCTTTTATTAGAAAAAATGGAATGCAAATAATGGGAAACCAGCCAGATAGGTATTTTACACTCCTGCAAACTGCTTAATAACTGCCAGATACTTACCAAAGACAGATTCGGATGAGCGATGATGAGCTCATCGCTAGCCTCTCTCTTTACTATTTCTACTATCCGGTCAGCCTGGCCCAAGATAGGAATATTAAGCTCATTCCAGGTCCGCCGGTTATTATCACCATCTACGATCAAACCTTGACAACGATAACCAAACGCAGGATTGGTCTGGAATTGTTTAATAAGCATCCCGGCAATTTCACCACTTCCATAAATAATGACTTTTTTGATTTTTCTCATGTTTTTCTCGTTTAATCAGAGCGATGAACATAATACGAAAAGACAGCATGGGCCGCTCCTATTGACAATCCTAAAGTACGCAGACCGACCAATAAAGGGCTTAGGAGCGCGACTATTTTATCTTTTCTGAATGAATAAGAGATAAAAGAAGCTAAGCTAGCCAGAAACGCCAGGCTGATAATCAGGCCTAATTGCCACCAAAAGCGGGAGGTAAGCTCTCTATTTATTAGTCCATATATAGGAATAATGATAGCTAATAAAAGCAACCCGGCCTGGATTTTCAAGCTCTGCGGAGTATAGGAGTCTTTTAATAGTTTTTTAGGGAAAAGCATGAACACCTTAGTTCGCCAGAATCCTTTTCTGTACTTATTCGCCAGATAATCTAAGACTTTATCGCAATGCCGGTGAAAAAACACTGCGGCTGGTACAAAAATCAATTTATATCCCTGGCTATTAAGCTTGTAGGAGATCTCTACGTCCCCGCAAACTGATATTGATCTATCAAAACCTCCCACCTTGATAAAAGCCTGCCGCTTGATCAAGGCGCAGGCTGTATCTAAAAGATCTATCTGCTCGTTTCTGGATAATAACCTCTGCCGGTATTCAAAATCAAGCTGGATAAAACGGGAGAGCAAGCTTTTTGCGGTGTGGCTATAAGCGCCACGGGCCGCGTCAGCCTTCTTTTCTACTAAGGCCTGATACAATATTTTTAAAGTGTCGGCCTGAAGCTGGACATCACTATCAACATAAAAAAGAAACTCATTACCAGCCAACTGCGCCCCTAAATTGCGAGCTGTCGTATCCCCTTGATGATCCTGTCGGATCAGCCGCACAGGAATACCAGTAATAGTTGCTGCCAGATCTTCTGTTGAGCCATCGTCAACGACAATCACTTCTAATTTTTCTTTGGGCCAATCCAGCTGCGCTATTGATTGCAAGCAAGCGCACAGTTGCTGGCGGCGATTGAATACCGGGATAATGACAGAAATCGAAGGATAATCCATTTAATTGCTCATCTTTCTCTGAAATACCAGACTCATCTTAAAGGCCATCTGCTGGGCTGTATAATTACGTTCTATGTTCGCCCGGCTTTCCTGAATCAATATCTCCTGCTGTTTAGTATCTTTGAACAAAGAGATAATTTTGTCGGCTAACATTTCATGATCTTTAGGAGTAACCAGTAATCCTGTTTTGCCTGGCAAAATCATTTCGTCAACACCAGGGATCTGGCTGGCTATTACCGGGATCCCTTTCAGCATCGCTTCCATCAATACCACAGGAAAACCCTCCCATAAAGAAGGTAGAACAAAAATATCGAAAACTGGGAAAATAGATAATATATCGTTCCGCGCCCCCAAGAAGATCGCTTTACTTTGCAAGTCTAACCGCTCAACCTCCTGCCCCAAGTAATTCCTCAAAGGACCATTACCTATAACTAATAATTTGGCCTGAGGAATCTTCTGCAAAACTCGAGGCATGGCCCTAATCGCATAGATCAAGCCTTTTTGCTCTGTTAGCCTGCCGACGGCCCCGATTATCTTATCTTCCTTTCTAAAACCTAATTCCGCTCTCTTTTGTTGCAGCTTCTTAGGTATGCCGTCTATAACTCCCTGGTCAACTCCTACATAAATAACTTCGATCTGGCTATCCTTCAATCCGGCATTCTTTTGCGCGTATTTTTTTACCCCTTTACTAACCGCCAAATAGTAATCAGTAATATATTTGAAAAATCGCTCGACCCCTATCCGGCTGGGGAGATCCAGCTCCATATTATGTATATATCTGATAACCAAAGGGGTCCGGGCAATGACCGCAGCTAATCTTCCCATAATACCGGCCAGAAAGGAATGCATGATAAGGATCGTTACTTTTTCTTTTTTTAATAATAAAAATAATTTTACTAAATAGACGGGAAGCGAACAGCCCACTTGCCATAAATTATTGGCCGGCATCCCCAACACATAAACAGGTAGGCCTTCCGCCTTTAAACGTTTTATATAAGGCACTTTGGCAGTAAGCGAACATACCGTAATACGATCGTGTTTGTCCGGGTGGTATTTTGCCAAGCCAAGGATGATCGCTTCTGTCCCGCTAAGTTCCAATTTAGTGGTCAGATGCATTATGTGCGTTTTAGTACTAGGCGGTTGATCATTTATCATAGATAATTTTGCGCCCCGGCCAAACTTCCTGATAATAAAAATACACTTTCCTTAACTGCCTCAAATAGGGACTCAGTTGGCCAGCGCCCTGAGTTGTAACCCCGCAGAATTCATTCAATCCATTGTGGCTTTCCGGTTCTCCATTTTGCCACCAATTATCCACCCAGTCAAAGATAAAGCCGCCAACACCATTGCCGGCCCTTTTGCCGCCAGCAAAACTAGCCTCGATATCCTGCCAGGAATTTTGGTGATATTTTAATTGTCTATCTTCATAAGTTGGGCTTTGCGGCAAAACCAGGCTTCCATATTCGGTGACCACAATTGGTTTATCCCATTTTTTCTTGATGCGGCTCCAGATATCGCCAAATTTGCCGGTTGAAGAATAGTAATTAATGCCAATAATGTCCACTGCCGGGGCGTATTGAGATAATATTTCCAACATAGAGGAACTAACCCCGCCGCTTAAACAGAGCACTACCGGATGATTCGGATCCAGAATATGGACCAGTTTTGCCGCTTCATTGGCGAATTTGGCAAAATCTACTGAATAAATCCGGGCATTAGTCCGGCTGATCGCCAGATCACACTCATTGCCCAGACAGTACATTAACAGGAACGGTTCATCCCGAAAATCAATGACCATTCTCTTTACACTGATCAACATATTTTTCCGTTGCTGCGGATCCCGGTAATCTGTACCAACTTCCCAGTCCGCAGCTGAGCCGTTGGTTTGGGCGCCAAGAAAATCACCCGCCATGGTCATAATACCGTAATCTTTATATAGTTCTCTTAACAGAACGTTGTTCGAGGGATGGTCATAGGCCAACCGCACAGTTTCATTATTATACACCGGCTTTATTTCCTCAGCCGAAGAAGCATGATGATAAAGACGTATAGTGTTCACTCCCATTTCCTTCATGAGTTGGAAATCCCCTACAACCTGTTCATCAGGATCTTTTCTATTATTTAAGTTCTTATCCACGAAAGTATCATAGGCGCAATCTATCTTACCATTATCATTATCATCAACCGTCGCCCAGTCCCTAAGGGTGGCAATATTGGGATCCTCTCCAACTTTACTAGGGCCAAAACAAACCCCTTTGACTACATATGGGACACCATTGGCTATAAGTTGCCAATTGCCTGCCTTATTTTTTCTGACTTTCACGATAGATCCTGGGGCAGAGTTATTCCGCGCAACAGACGGAACTAGGCCAGCCATAGTTATTATCGTTAGGAAAGTAACTATTGATATTGGCATCATGATCTTTCGTCTTAACATAAAACTCCTCTTAATTACCGGGAATGACTATTGAGTTAAGTGCCGCTATCTTTCTGGCCATATTTACCCGGCCTTTATTTTGGCTTGTTCTTAGACCAATCTGATTGATCTCAAACCCTATTACTTGAGAGCTCAGAACACCTTAATATTGCTAATTCATCGCCCAGCGTTAAAACATACAAAATCATTTTTAAATCCCAGGCTTAAAAAAACCACGCTCATCAATCTAATCTCGAATACCCGGGTAACCCTTAGCTTTAGTATAATTTGCTTCAAAAAACAGCTTGTACAAAGGCCTATATCCACACAATAAAAATAGCATACTTTCTCCTTTTGTCAAGGTTTTTGATTTATTCTTTATGGCCGAAGTAGCTGTTCCAAGCCGGCAGTTTTTTACACTTTTTACCAAGTTCTATTACAAAAAAATAACTATATTTTACAGGTTATATCATTATTTGCCACCACACTTTTTAACTTATTCATACGCTTATCGTCGGAAAACCCCTGGAAATTAGCAAAAAATACCCCTTTTTAGGCAAATTTGAGCTAGCCCTGCTCTTTTTTCTCCTCCACCTTTCTTTAAGATTATCTTTCGCAACTTAGATTAATGGAGAGTGGAATAGGGCTTTCCCTTTACCTAGTACAGCATTACTTTTACATTTTATTGATTTGCGGTTATAATAGGCGTAACAATCTCAGGGGGTTATCAGGTTCAAAGCGATCTACTTGGATGAGAACAAGAATGAGGGCCACTTTAACGAACTCGGCCGGGAAAAACTAAAAATCTTGTTGAGTATAACAAGAAATCATCGGTCTGAATCGACCTCCAGAATCCTGACGATAAGGAAAGCGATTTCCTTTTGGAGAATAGGCAGTTCCACCAGCTCACGGTGGAATACTGCCTGATTCCCCAACAGCATGCCAAAATCGTCTTCTTTGACGACTATATCTTCCTGGGATTAGGCTTGATCTTTGACAGCCTCATCAGTCTTTATTTTGTATCTAGCGCTGGAAACGCAACCAGCTGTAATTAAGGACCCTAACAAGATTATGAGTCTACGCATAACTATTTCTCTCTTCTTTATTGGGCCAGGGCTTGGTTTCTCAGCCTGGCCGGCATTTTTTCAAGAGCATATCTGAACGCGGTACGCGGCATTACCTTCCTGTGTTTCATGAGATATTCGAACACTTCTTTTGGATGCAGCCGGCTGGCCTCTTTCAACATCCAACCATATCCTTTTTGCACCAAGTTAGGCTCCACTTCGTTCCGCTAACTGATTATCCCCTGCTGATCCCGATAAATCGGGATCAAGACCGCGGGGACAGGCACCGATTATTACGAAGATTACCCAGATTTTTAGCAGCGACTAGGATTGTAATCTGTGTAATCTTTTGGAAATCTGTGTAATCAAGTATAGGATTGAAATTCCTATACTTCAAGTTATCCTGATCGAGTAACAGAATATCGGCCAGCTCAAACACAGCAGCCAGGAACTTTCCCCGCCTGGCTGGCAAAATCAAGGTTACCGCAGCAGCTCTTTTAACCCAGCGGCTTTTTGAGCGGGCCCAGACTTTCAGGTTTGGCAGACATTGGGGATATTGCTCCACTTTTCATGCTGCCTCCGCTAGTGTTATAAAACTACCAAATATTATATCTTTCTCCCCAGCTCGTGTCCTCAGGGACGCCTCCTATTATTCCCGTATCAGTGGTAGAGTGGTAGTTGGCGCAGACCCGTCCAACCCGTGAATCATAAGCCCAACCGCCGCCGCAATAAATTTTGGTATCCCTCGCGCTAACTGAATCAGCCGGGTCAAGTGATAATGCCGCCGTGACTTGATAAACTGTTTTTTTCCGGAAAAATGGATCGATCGGGATCCTTTCTAAAAAAGTTTTACTGTCTACGTCTGGGGCCGTACCATCCCATAGATCATCCAGGACCGCAGGATAATTATTGCTCCGGGAATTAGCTTTATAAGCTTCCAGTGAACCGCGAATTGTCTTTAAATTACCTTTCAGGCTTGACTCCCTGGTTTCTCTGGTGGCCCCGCCAAAGCGGGCAATGACCACAGCCGCCAGAACACCCAAAATAACAATAACAATCAGTAATTCCACAAGGGTAAATCCTCGGTTGTGTTTTAGGCTCATTATTTAATTTCCTTTTTCCTTCCAATGAGGAAGAAAAATGTCTTACATCGCGGTTTGAATCGCTTGGTGGATGATCATCATTATCGGATGCCGTCCGGTAATTACCGCATAAGCCCCAGATAAGAATATCATCATGGCGCAAGCCCACAACAAAAAAACTACCAGATTGCCAAAATTCTTTAATCCGCGGCCCTCAATCTTCCGGAGGGTGAACATCACAAAAAAACTGATGGTCAAAAATACTGTAGCCGGTATAATAGTGTACATTCCCAGCAATCTAAAAATTTGCATTTACTGTCTCCGCTACTTCTTTACTCCTGGCCCACTGCCGCTTTTGATTCTTTATCCGCACCGAACTGTTCCACGCGCTCTTTAATACCGTCCAACATTGACCGTTGCCTCGCGGTGTCCCCTGGTGTAAACAGGAAACGAATGAATTGGGCCCACTGCTCCGGCCCGATATTTGCCCTGGTCCGCAGGACCAGTCGTGTGCTGGTCTTGTCGATCGGCTCAAGTATAAAAGCCCAACTGCGCTCAAAATACATATTCGCGGGTTTTGGACCGTTAACCTCAAATTCTCTCCCGGCACTTATTTCCCGGGCAGAGTATAGCACTAAGGCCCGATTCAAATAAAACATTTTAACAGTCCAGGCTCCTTTGTGCTTGTTGCAACCAGGGCTATCGAGCAAAATATCGCCAACCTTTAATTGCTGGAACTCAGTCATGATTTTTTTGACACTGACAAGTTTAGGGCCCATTCCCTCATCGTTGCCTAAAGGTGACCAGGCATACCAGCCACCCCGTCCATAGCCCATCTGCATCAGCCAGGGCCAGAGGTCTTTGGCTGGAGACTCAATGGTAATAGCCCGGGTTAGTTGTATCATTGGAGCAGATATAAGCTTGTCCCCAGGCAAAGGCAAAGTAGCTTCAGCATTATTTGCCCCTGAAACCAGCAAGTGCGGATGCCAGAGGCCATGGCCTAATTGGCCAATATATTCACCGCCGACAGTCAAACGAAACTGGTGGAGCCAGACCGGCTCAAATTCCAGCTGTGGGTTACCCATCAGCAGAAGGAAAACCAGTCCCAGGCCTAGCAGAACAGCCAATAGCTTTAAAATCCACTTTAGCATCTTAACCACCTGTTTTGTTACCTAACAATACTTATTTAAGCTCAGAAGTGCAGTGCCGGCAACGAGTCGCTTTTATTTTTAACCGTAAATCCTGAATTTGCTTTATCTCTTGATCTGTTTGGAAAGGATAACCGCTTCAGCTATCTCCCGCATATTTTTGCGCGTGTTCATACTTTGCTTTTGCATCCGGCGGTAGGCTTCTTCACCGCTGATAGCGGCATCCTTGGACAACAGGTCCTTGGCTCGTTCCACCAGCTTGCGAGTCTCCAATTCTTCCTGGATAAATCGTGATCTATCCAGCAACCCCTGGTGGTCAATCACCATGGCGGCTTCTGTGGCTACGGTGAGCAGCACGGCTATCTCTGTCTCTGTAAAGTTGTGTATGGCCTGGGTGTAGCAGTTCAGCGCCCCGATGATCTTTCCCCGGACACTCAGGGGAACACAGAGCAAGGAACATAAACCTTCTTTTACGGCAATGTCTACATTGATATAGCGGGGATCGCGCTTGACATCCAGTACGCTGAGAGGCTTCTTTTCTTCCACCACCCAGCCGGCAATGCCCTCGCCTATTTTTAGATTAGGTTTCCGATTATAGTCTGCGCTGATAGACTGGGTGGCCCGGACCACCAACTCCCTTTTCTTCTTATCTACTAGCAGCAGAGAGCATATTCTTGAATCCATCACTTCCGCAGTCACCGTGACGATCAGACGCAAGATATCATCCAGCAGCAAATTACCGGATACTGCCTGACTGATCTGGGAAAGCGCGGCAATCTGTTTCTTAAATGTTTTGATCTCTTTACTGGGAGGCATAAAAACAATCCACCTTTATCAGTCCTGACAGCCACAGCGCTGTCATTGCCCGGATTATTGATATAGTATCAATATGGATACCCTATTCCTGTCCAGGCTGCCAGGAACGCCGGGCTTTCTTTTTTGCTTGTACGTGTTTGGCTTGCAGCCTTTTTTCCTTGGCGCGTTTTGATTGTTTTCGTTTCTGCCGCCTGATTTTTTCGATCTTGTGTTGCGCGGCAGATTTTTTTCCCAAGATTAAGGCTTCTATCTTGTCCGCCAGTATCCGCCGGGCCAGGAACCGGTTTAAAATTTGGGACCTTTCTTGCTGACACTTCACTTCCACACCGGTAGGAACGTGCTTTAGATAGACCGCAGTAGCTACTTTATTCACGTTTTGCCCGCCTTTACCCTGCGCGCGGACAAAATGCTCGATCAGGTCCTGTCTCCTGATGCCCAAACGAGCCATTTTTTCATACAAATCCTTTTCTTTTTCCGGACTTACGCTAAATAAACCCATTTTTATTCCTTAAAACAATACTCCCCGCTGTTTTGCTGAGCAAAACAATACGCGAGGACAGGCAAATTCTATTTCACCAAAAAGATCGGCGGGCTTCGCGCTCTAATACTTATGACAAATTATGGTAAAAATCCATAATTCAGCATAATCCCGATGCTACATGGAGATGTAATCTGGCATTTAGAATCAGCTTTTTCTCTCATTGGTTACCAAGGTTTTCCTGCCCGCACCGCTTCTACATAACTGCGTATTTCATTCTTCTTCAGTAAATCCGTTTCTATGAAAATAGCGGAAAAACACTGTTTTGTGCCTTTAAAATATTGAGCGATGATCTGCATCAGCGCTTTCACTTTTTTGCCCCGCAGGCAGCCAAAATATATGACATATTTAGCATTAATGTCCAGACTGGCTTCAGACTCAAAGCTGATCCCCTTTACGCTGATATCCACAGTTTCCGCTGCGGTGACCAGCTTATTATCCTCAATCGAAAAAATCTCTATTTTTTCCTGGTTCTTGAATCTGGGAAAGTTTCTTTTATTAGCCATACGTTTCACCTCTGGTATAATTTCATTATACCTGATTATCCCCTGCTGATCCCTAATTATCAGGATCAATCCCCCTTAGTCCCGATCAGATCGGGACTGACCGGGAGGACAGGCGACGCGGGAACAGGACTAGATTATCAGGCATAGATTACACATAGTATAGGAATTTCGAAAATCCTATACTTGATTACGCACCTGCTTACCGTCAGGCAGGGATTCTTAAGAAACTTGCCCCGCTACAACCTTTCTACTGAATAAAATAAAAGATAGGATCAGGCGCAACTGCCACTTTGGCTCGCAGTATGTTTAAATCGACTTTTTTCAGGTAGCGCCGTAAATTGTAGAAATACTCATGGAACCCATATACAGGCAACTCCCCCAAAGCTTTTTGCCGGGGCCATTTTTGCACATACATCCGATACAGGGCGACCATAGTTCCGGTACGGTCAGAACCATGCTGGCAATGGACGAAATAAGGTTTGTATTTCGGATTGGTAATTACTTTCAGGAAAGCTACCGTCTCGTCATCTCCGATATTATTGGCAGCCATAGGTATGGACACATAGTAAAATCCCATACCTTTAATCCATTTTTCATCTGAATGAAAATCCCTGAGATTAACAATGGTTTTTATCCCCATCTTCTCTAAAGCGGCGAAACTCTTTGGTTCAGGCTGCGCGCCGCGATACACCTCGGCTGAAACTTTCGCGAAATTGCTCAATCCCGGGATATCATTCCGCGGTAAAGCTGATCTTTCCGCCGCCACCCCCGGAAAAACAACCGTAATACTTAATAAAGCAATGATCCAAAATAAGTTTAGATATTTCTTCATTTAAATCTTACCAACGCGGATTTCTTCAATATAATTGCGAATAATATTTAGCTTTACTACATCAGTCTCGATAAATTTAACTGAATACGTCTGGTGCCCATCTTTTATATATTTAGCTACGATCTGACCAGGGATCTCTATCCTGCGGCCGCGCTTGAAACCAAAAACAATATGGATCTTCTGAGTAATTTCCAGTGGCGGGTCTTCTATCTCAAAACAGCATCCTTTGATGCCTACATTACGCAATGTCCCCTGCCCGGTAAACCGCTGTTCCTCAAGAGTATAAAGCCCGATCGCTTCCTTGTCCGGATACCGCGGATACTTTCTTCTATCCATAATAATCTCTCCTTCTAAAAGATTTCTTTTAGGGAATGTCTTCGCCCACAAACCCCGGGCCAGAATTGGCTGTGCCAGCTTCCGCCTGCTTTTCATCATGGCGGCCCGCATAATGCGGAACTCGCTGTATTTTTAATTTATCCGGTCCATCACCCGGTCAACGGCTTGAGTATTGTTAAATTCTATACAACTGCCGGGTCTTACGGACCAAGCTGGACACGCTGATACCGATCAGGCGGATAGACTTACCGTGCCAGCCCACCTGGGTAAAAATCTGCCAAGCCTGCTGGTATATATCATAACCGCTATCCAAAAAATAATCAACAGTTAAATGACGGCTAAAAGTAAAAAAATCACTATAGCGCAGAATGAGGCAAACGGTCCGCCCGCAGTAATTATCTTTACGCAGGCGTACTGCCACCTGCTCGCTCAAACTAAAAATGTTCCGGCGTATCTCTTCCAGGTTAGTGGTGTCTCGCGCCAGTGTATGCGTATGACCCATGGACCTGACTACTGGTTCTTCGTCGCTGTAATGCACCGGAGTACAGTCCACGCCTAATCCCATATTATGCAGCGCTTCGCCGATAATACCAAAATGCTGTCGCAAAATGCTGGCCGGATAGCGACCCAAATCACCGCAGGTATAAATACCCAGCGCGTGCAGGTGTTTCTCCATCTGCCGGCTCACGCCGCACAGTTCCTTGATGGGAAGATTTTCCAGAGTGGCAGTCACCCATTCTGGTTTGACCAGAACCAGCCCGTCAGGCTTCTGCCTGTCGCTGCCTAATTTGGCGATCAATTTATTCGGGCCAATGCCGACTGAACAAGTCAATCCCATCTTGGCCAAAATAGCTTTTTTAATGGCTTGGCCGACAGCAAGCGCGGCATCATACGATGGGCATGTATCCGTGATTTCCAAAAAATCCTCGTTACTAGAAAATACTTCTGTTTTTACCGAGAACTGACGCAGGATATTAAAGATCTGGCGGGCAGTGTCCACATATTTAGCCAAGTTACCGATCACAAAAACCGCTGGCGGACAAAGTCGGCGTACTTCACCGATGCTCATGCCGGCTTTGATGCCAAATGGCTTGGCTTCGTAGGAGGCAGCGGAAACAACAGTGCGGGTTTCCGGGTTACCGCGGACAGCGTACAAAAGTCAGCGTACAGGACACAGCGGATAGTAAACAGAAACCCCAAAATGGGAATTTTTTTCCTGAACGCTGTTCACTGACAAGTGACTTTCAGCAGGCGCCAGACAAGGGTTTTATTGTTCAGGCAAAGCTCATAGAGATTAGCAGAATGCAGCACGCTGAAATAATGCAGAATAGCCTCGCTCGCGCGGTCATGCCAGGTATAGTCACCTACTCGATCTTATATTTGCGGTCTTGCCAGACGAACCAGACCGGATTGATCTGGTCACCGGAAAAGATAGCGCCAACTCTGATTTGTTCATTGATTATTTCGGACATAAATCCCCCGTAATATAGGCACAAAGTTAAAAGAAAGCAAGATGTTCAAAGTTAGACACAAAGGCACAGAGTAAAAAACATAAGCCAGTTTAGTCGTTCCTTTGTGCCTCTGTGCCTCACGTTTAATCTTTTTGCATATATTTGCCTTTGCGCCTTATCTTAATCAATATTTCCTAAACACTCCCACTACTTTGCCGACTATTTGTATATCCGGATCGCTGATAGGTTTATAAGCAGGATTTGCTGCTTCCAGGCGGAGATGGCGGTACTTGGTATCGCAGTATATTTTTTTAACAGTTACTTCTTCGCCAATACGAGCCACCACGATCTCGCCGTTCTCAGTCCGGCTATTGATACGCACCAATACAAAATCACCTTCATATATTCCGGCGCCGGTCATACTGTCCCCTTTTACCCGCAAAGCAAAATCAGCGCCATTATCCAAGAGTGACTTATCCAGGTTAATATAGCCGTCAATATTTTCCACAGCCAGTATTGGCGCGCCAGCGCGCACCTGTCCCAGAACCGGGACATTCAGCACCGGGTTGGTAGTCAAGCCGACAATATCCAGGAACCGCGCCTTAAACTTGCCCCGGCGGCGCAGATATCCCTTCTCCTCCAGTATCCGCAAATAATCCTGCACCGTACCAATAGATTTGAATCCGAACTCCTTCATGATCTCCCGCATCGTCGGCGGTGTACCTTGATTCGTCTGTATATTCCTTATAAAGTCTATAATAGCCTTTTGTTTCTCAGTAAGTTGCTCCACAAATCCCTCTTATTCCATACCTTTGTATGGTTTCGTCACCGTTCACCGTATACCAAGCTTATACCATACAAATGTATGGTTGTCAAGCGAAAAATAATCTGCCTTGTATTTAAGACCAGGCAGATTATCCCCCACATGTTTAAAGTGGAGACCAGCTATTTCCGTAAAATTTCTACTATCTTGTATTTCAAGATTCCCACCGGGATCTTGATCTCTACAACTTATGGTTCACTGCATTTGCTGATTTTTGCCTTAATGGCATCGATCCATTCAAAGGGCGGATTTTTCGCCAGCGATTATTGATAATAACCTAAGGCTCCTTTGGATTGGCGGAGTTTCTGTAAATAGATATCGCCGCAATCCAGCAAAGCTCGCCAGATAAAATTGTTATCAGCCTAACCCGACATAAGACGCCACATCCATGATTCGACATTATTGAAAATCTGATAGAGACATACTGGGATGACAACTAAAAGAAATATTGTTAACATCTATTTTACCTCCTTTTATGGGTCAACGCGAAATTTCCACCACCTTATATTTCAACATACCCGCCGGGATCTTGATCTCCACCACATCGTCCTTCTTGAAACCCAGCAATCCCTGGCCGATGGGCGAATTGATCGAGATCTTACCCTCAGCGTAATTGGCTTCCATCTCTGAGACCAGGGTATATTGTTCCTCTTCATTGGCGCCCAGGTCTAGCAACTTAACGATAGAACCAATAGAAATTAGGTCTTTGGGAATCCTGGATTCATCCAGGATCTCGGAACGGCCCAGCTTGCTTTCCAATTCGCTGATCTTGTTTTCATTAAGAGCCTGCGCTTCTTTGGCGGCATCGTATTCGGCGTTTTCCGAGATATCGCCTTTTTCCCGTGCTTCACCGATCTCTGCCGCCAGTTGTTTCCGTTTGGTAGTTTTTAGAAAGTCAATCTTTCCCTTGATCTTCTGGTACGCTTCCCTGGTCAGATAAATCTTCTCCATAATCGTCAATTACTCCCCTTTGTAATAGATAACCGTCTCTCTCGTGCGGTAGTTACCGGCTTAATTCCGCGGCAAATTTTTGTCCGAATTCCCTGGCTTGCGCCAGGTCTGCTTCGGTCGGGGTAAAATTCACCTTGAACCCTGGTTCAAAAGTTTTTAATTTCAAGCTTTTGAACCGGTCCTCGATCATTTTAACTGCTTCTCCGCTCCAACCAAACGAACCATATGCAGCGGTCAATTTCAATTCAAGGCTCACTGTCTGAAACAGCCCAAGAACATCCCACACCGGTTTAGGCACATCCCGGTTAATGGTTGGTGTACCGATCAGCAAAGCATCTGCTTTTTCCAGTTCATCACGGATCTGGTCCAGGCTTACTTCAGGTATATGGATAACTTTCACCACACTTTTTTCTGTTTTTAATCCGGCAGCGACCTGCTGGGTGATCTTTTCCGTATTTTTATGCGCCGAGAGATAGAGTACGAGGATGCTTTTTTCCCCGGTGGACAGCTTTTCGACAGTAGAAAATTCCTGGTATTTTTTTACATACTGAAGAGGATTCGTCCGATGGATCGGCCCGTGGCTGGGAGCAATGATCTTGACTGGCACATCTTTGACTTTGGCAATGGCCAGCAGCGCTTTTTTTTTGAACGACCGGACCAAGCAATCAAAATAAACGGCAAATTCTTCGCTAAAATCACCGGCATTATCATTGAACATGCCGCTATCATTATAATAATGGCTGCCAAAAGCATCACCGGAAAATAATATCTGGTCTTCTGCTAAATAAGTAAACATAGTATCAGGCCAGTGCAGAAACGGCGCAATTACAAATTTAAGGGTGCGGCCACCCAGGTCAATGCTGAACTCATCACTGGCTTCCAACACATTAAATTTCGCATTAGTGAGCTCCTTAAGAAAAAGAGCGCCGGGCTTGGTGATCACTACCGTGATATTAGGATTAAGCTTCAAGAATTCATTTATCGAGCCAGTGTGGTCCGGCTCGGTATGGTTGACAATCAAATAATCGATCTTGGCCGGATCACAAACAGTTTTTAAGTTCGTCATAAAATCAGGGGCGAACATTCCCTTGACCGTATCGATAAGAGCGATCTTATTCTTGCCTTTGACCAGGTAAGAATTATAGGTTGTTCCCCGCTTAGTCAGGAACAAGTCATCAAAAAGACGCAAATCCGGATGTATCGCTCCCACCCAAAACACATGGTTGACAATCGCAAACGGTTTCATAAATGTCCTTCAAAATAGTCGCGGGTCGCTGGTTTCTAGTCGCTAGTTCCTAGTATCTAGTAAAAACCCTTAAAGCTAGCCGCCAGAAACTAGCGACCAGCCACTGCATTGTTATATTTTTTCAAACTGGTCTTTCGGCGCTCCGCACTCAGGACAAACCCAGTCTTCCGGTAACTGCTCAAAAGAGGTCACGGCCGCAATACCATTATCCGGATCCCCTTTGGCAGGATCATAAATGTAACCGCAAACCAGGCATTTATACTTATCCATCATTCCTCCTTCGGATGAAATTAGAAACCCTAAATACGAAATACTGAACTTTATGGTTTCAAACTCTTCCCTTTTTAATCTTCGATGGTTATGGCTTCCACCGGACAATTTTGAGCTGTTTCCCTGGTTGTATCTTCAGCCTCAGATGGGACCATATCAGCTATGACCACAGCCAGATCACCATCCATTTTAAAAACATCCGGACAGTTATCAGCGCATAAACTGCAACCTATGCAAGTATCCTTATTCACTTTCACTTTCATCCCATTAGCCCTCCTTAAAAGCTATCTTTTTGATTTTGCTATATGCTATTTGCTAAGCCATAGGCGCTTTTATTATTTGATTCCTAATTCCTTCAAACGACTGTCATAATCCTGTTCTCCGCCGGAAAAACGCCATTTAATGACCCGCTTCTGGTCTAAAAAGATAATAGTAGGAAGGCCAGGTACTTTGTACTGTTTGATCACCTGGCCGTTTTCATCAAGCAGCACAGGGTACGGGATCTTATATTTATCTACCAGCCACTGTACCCGCTCCCTGCTTTCCTGCGGATCCACGTGGATAATTTCCACCCCTTTATAATTGTATTTATCATATACCGCCTTCAACGCCGGGATTTCCTGTACGCAATAGGGGCACCAGGTCGCGCTGAAAACCAGGATGATCACCTTTCGTTTTGTAAAATCTTTCATTAGATTAATATCTTTCCCAGCCAGGTTTTTTAAGGTAAAATCAATGGCTTTCTCTCCCGGACTGCCCGGTGCTTGGTTTATATCCTTAGCGCTACCGGTCAATAATACACTTGCTGCTAATACTACAATGGCCGCAATAATCACTATCTTTTTCAACTTTTTTCCTCCTTATTATATCTGTGTAATCTTCTTTTTAAATCTGTGTAATCAAGACCTCCTAATTTTTAGGATGTCTTAAAATAACAACTTCCCCATATATATTAAAAAGTATTCTCCTATAGCTATCATTCCCCAGCCTAATATTTTTTTTATCCGTTCCAACCAGGGGCCAGGCTGGGGGATCTTCATCAGCGCTCCGGCAAAAGTACCAGCCAAGATCAGGACCGCGTTCATCCCGATGGCAAAAACAAACAAGGTTAAAGCCCCGAACAAGACATTTTGTTTGCTATACACAAAAGCCAGTAAAACTGCCAGTACCGGAGCGGTGCACGGCCCCATTACCAGCCCGGCAACCAGGCCCATCAATAAACTGCCGATTAATCCGGATTTAGTTTGCGGCAATTGTTTGACTATATTTGGCCAGGGGAAAGTAAATACCCCCAGCATCGATATCCCCATTAAAATAAAAATATTGCCAATCACCAGAAATATTATTGGATTAGTCTGGGTCTGGCCAAAAAGCCGGCCTGAAAAACTGGCTATGAGTCCTAAGGTAGTATAGGTTATAGAGATTCCCAAGGCATAGGCCAACGCTAAGAAAAAAGCGCTTTTGCGTGACCCGCTGGATCTGGCGCCTATGAACGTAATCGTGATCGGTACCAGGGGATAGACACAGGGTGTAAAACTAGTCAAAATCCCACCTATGAGCACCGCCAATAAGGCCAGCGGTGACGAACTTTGTAAATATCCCTGCAAATTGTAAATCAGATTTTGCACCATACGTACCTTTTATAATAATATTTTTTATATTTGTCAAGTTCTAAACTTACTTTAGACCTGGTTTATTCTATCAACTATTGACTATCAACTTATAATTCTACCACCACTTTATCTTGACCCGGCATTCTATTTTAGTTGCCCCGTTTTTAGGCACCTCTACGATATAAGGTATGAGCTCAATTTTTTCCGCTTCCATAAAGTGGCTGGACACATTTTTTTATTTTTATTTTTTTCTTGCCTTAGTCTACCAATCCCCCGGACCAGTGCGAGGCCAGGTCGCTCATATAACCAGCGGTACGGCCCGGTCCGCAATAAAGGAGCGGGGCTTTATTTCTTTTCATTTTCACCTGGATTACGAGCGGCTAGCAATTCGCGTATTTTAGCCAGTAATTTTTCAGCTTCAAACGGCTTGTTCATGTAGGCATCAGCTCCAACCTGTTCCCCGGTTTTACGGGCCTCTTCACCGGCTTTGGCCGTCAGCATAATGATCGGAATATTCTTATAGTGGGCATCATATTTCAGCATGCGAGCCACATGGAATCCATCCATGACGGGTAACATCAAATCTAAAATGATCAGGTCAGGTATAATACTGCGAGCCGTGTTCAAAGCTTCTTTGCCGTCTGTCGCCACCACCACTTCATAACCAGATGATTCCAGCCGCAGCCGGACAATGGTCACGATATCCGCTTCATCATCCACCAGCAGTATCTTCTTCTTTTTCTCATCCATGATTACCTCTTATTTATTATAATTTTGGAAGCAAACGATTTTTTGATATCCGGATATCCGGGCCGATATCCGGGGACATAATACTTATTCCTTCTTTAATACTTCTTTTACAGCCTTTTCCCATTCCAAAGCGTAAGGCGGATTAAGTAACCTCTCTAAATACCTTACCCCCTCTTCCTTATTACCTAGTTTCTCTTTGAGAAGTCTTCCTAATTGGAATATGGCTTTGGGCAAGCCATAACCTGCTGAATTTCCGTGGATTATTGATCTATAAATATTTGCTGCTTCTATAAATTGTTGATCTTTTTCATAATACCCGCCAAACTTAAGTAATAGGGAGTCGGGCAGCTTCACTGTTTCTAGAACTGGTTTTACACGATTTAGGATTTGGCTGGCCAGTACCAGCTCCACGTTCGCGTAATAAAGTCCTATTAACTCCGCGGCTTTGGTACAACAGAGTACCAGGTCTTTCTTTTTTTCATATAAGTCTAACAATCCTAGGTAAGCATCTGCTTGTTTTGGATCGATCTGTAATATCTCCTTGAATATTTTTTCTGATTCATCAAAGTTGTCAAAACGAAGCTCGCTTCTTCCTTTTGCCAATTTTTCTTCAATAGCACCTTTAGTTTTTTCAGCCTTTTTTTCCCAGAAGTCTCCAACGTTAAATTTCTTGATTGTTATTCCACCAACTGTCCCGAATAAAAATCCTCCTATATGTGCCAAATATCCAACTTCCGGCGCGTATGGCAAAGTCATCAAGGCCATAAAAACCTGTTGTAAAAACCACAGCGGTATTATAACCCAGGCCGGCATTTCCATGATCCCGATCCGCCCGAATACAAAATATAAGACCCGTATTTTCAAGTTAGGATAACGGACTAAGAATGCACCCATTATTGAGGCCACTGCCCCGGAAGCTCCGATCATCGGTAGGCTACTGTTAGAGTGGAAAGCGTTTTGCGCAAGCCCCGCGGCTGCTCCGCCA
>JACRDM010000016.1 GCA_016218565.1 Elusimicrobiota bacterium
AATTTTTTATGGTGTAGGAAAGTATAAAACTTTCCTAACCACTGAAACTTCGTAAGGAAAAGTCCTAAAGTTCTGGCTTTGCCAGAACGAAGTTTCTTGTTTTTTTGATTTCCGAAGAAAGGATTATTGCTTCGGCAATATCCTTCATGGGAAGACGTTTATTCATACTCGATTTTCTGATTAATTCATAGGCCTGGTCCTCGCTAAGACCCTGCTCCTTCATCAGAATACCTTTTGCGCGCTCTACTTTTTTGCGAATTTCCAGCTCTTCCTGCGCTACTTTTGTCTTAACTAAGAGTTCTGTATTCTCTATGGAAACCGCGGCCTGGTTTGCCACGGTAGTCAATAAATCAATATCCTGCCTGCTGAATTTGTAAGCGGTGGTAGTATAGCAATTTATTACCCCAATCACCCTGTTTTTTACCATCATCGGAACACTAAGCATGGAAACTAACCCTTCTTTTTTCGCCAGAGTTTTTTCTTTATAACGTTCGTCGTTGTTAACATCGGGAATCATTACCGGTTTCTTTCTCTGAGCAATCATACCCACAATCCCCTCTCCGACTTTCAATGTCCTTTCTTTTAAGTACTCACTACTCATCGCCTGTGTAGCTTTTATCTTTAAAGTCTGGCTTTGTTCATCCAAAAGCCAAAGCGAGCAAATTTTGACCCGCATCACATTAGCCGTAAGCGTGACAATAAGCTTAAGCACGTCTTCCAGGTATAGATCACTGGTAATAGCTTTACTGATTTTGTTTAAAGTATCAATATAAGCTTTATAGGAAGGCATAATTTAATTTCGTTCTGCTTGTCTTGTATTATTTTAGTAATCAAGACTAAATTGTAGCATAACGCGGGTTTCCACGGGAAATTTATTTCCGTCAAACTCGCCCTGATTCGCAGAATACGCTCCGCCTAAATCCAAACGCAAACCAATCAGGTTTAAACCCAGTCCCGCGGTATATACCCATCCGATATCGCTTTCCGCGGTATTTTTATAGGCGCCTGCGCGTAAAGCCAGGAAACGCAGGAAGAGCCACTCCGCGCCAATAGATAAATTCCTGGTATTATAATCGGGAAAAACAGTTTCATTCTTGGTAAGGTCATAATCCGTTTCCAGGGTAAATCCTTCATACGGGATAAAGGCTATTCCCGCGGTAAGCGACGGATCAATGGTTACGTCAGGAAACACTTTCCCGCTTACAGTCGGCCCGTCAAATTCAGGAGAATTGATGTTCCTGGCCACAAGCCCGAGATTAAACCTTTTAATCCTATACATCGCGCCCAAATCAACGCCAAAGGTTGTTGTTTCTTTATAACTTTTGGTCGCGTCTTCAAGAATATCCGATGAGTCTTTATTAAAAACAACAACTTCTTTTCCGTACACCCTGCCCCTCATCATTTTAATATTGCCGCCGATAGAAAAGTTTTCGTTAAAGGCATGGCCGTAGGAAAGCGGAATTTCCGTATATCCGAATGCCCTAAGCTCCGCGGAAGTAGTATTGTTTTCAAGATCTCCACCCGGAGTACTCCCGGTAGTTTGGCTTTCAACACTGGCCAAAATATCAATAGTCCCCTGTAATGTGCCGGCATCAATCCCTGCCTGCCGCGCCACATAATCAAGTTTCTTGATTGAATCAGCATTAAAACCTGCTGCAGTAAGCTGTGCCTGTTGCGCCAGAGTAAATAATGACGGCGCCTCACCTGTGTAACCAGCAGGAGTAATAGTCAATAGTTCAGTATCCAAATCAATAGAGCCTTTAATTCCCAGGTTTGTCGTATCTACGGTTAACACCCGCGCGTTTGCCTGTAAAAATCCATATGCTCCCAGAGCCATATGCCCAAAACCGATAGAAGTTCCGGCATTAGCATCCATGGTAATGGCATTTCCCTTTTCATCCAAACGGTTAAGTATTTCCGTGGTTTTTACCAGGTTTTTTACGTCGGCTTCACTTTTCACGCTGTTTGTACTCAACAGAGTGGTATTAATATCGTTTAAATCATTCAATAATTCGCTTAAATTTTCATGTAATCTATACCCTGCTCCGGCATGCACTTCAAAACGCCAGTCTTTAGAAGCCAGATTGTTATTATCGGTATCGAATCTGCCTTCTACCTTGCTTTCTTTCCCATGCATGCCAAAAAAACCAAAAGCGGCAGGATTGTAATACTGCGCAGAATTATCATTCGTGCAAGCGACATTGGCCCCGGCCATACCCATGGCGCGCGAACCGACAAGATATTTATCTTCGGCGAATAACTTCGCGGGAAGAACCATCTGAATACAAAACAAATAAACAATAAATATAACACCTGTTTTTTCCCAATTTCCTTTACCCATATCCCTTCTCCTTTCATTAAAGCTGCGTTTATCTAAATATTTCCACTTTATTCCCCCCTTGTCCACATCAAACTAAAGCCCGTTCCCTGTAATTCAACACACTCGCCAGCGTAAGCGGGTTAGGATCCTCAATATCAACCGAGCTCCATGCGTCCATCATATAACGTTCAACATAAGCATAGGGTAAAAATCCGTAACCCTTCTGCCCCCATGTATCAGACCAGGAGTTCTTAAATTTGACGACTTTCTTTTTATCGTCATAACCTACCGGACAAATCGCATGGCCGCCCAGGGCGGTTTCATTTTTCTTAGGCATTGGCACAATGCCGGTTTTAGTTTTCATCATCCCTTCAAAAACTTCAACCCCGATAACGCAAGGCCCCTTACTGGCAAGGCTCAAGCGCAGCTCATTAAGGTTGAGTATGCGCGCGTAAGTCATAACGCAAA
>JACRDM010000083.1 GCA_016218565.1 Elusimicrobiota bacterium
CCGATTGGCTGGCCATACCTGATCGGAGCAAATGTGGGTATTTATTCCTCTCCAGCGATTGATACAGCCAATGATGTGCTGTATATCGGCGCAGATAACAGCCGGGTGTATGCGTTGAACATAGCTACCGTTTCTCTGGTACCTGGCTGGCCTTATGTAACCGACGGGACAGTGAAAAGCACCGCGGCTATTGACGAGGGTTATATTTACACTGCTTCCCAGAATTTGTCTGGGAATCCGAATAATGATGATTATGTCTATTGCTTAAGGCCGAATGGGACTTTGCGCTGGATAACAGGCATTCGCCGTGGAAATTTTATCTCGTCGCCGAGTGTGGCCAAGGACTATAATGAAATATTAATTGGTTCCAATTGGAGACGTTATTATGGACTGCGGGCTACTACCGGTCAGGTGATCGACTGGTATAATACCAGCCAGGCTTGTGATAGTACCGGCGCGGTGCAGGATGATCAAGTATTTATCGGCAGTGATTCTAACCGGTGTGTGGCTTTAAATATATCCAACTTGAGAGCGCGTTTTAATTATAACACCAATGCTGATGTCAATTCTTCGCCATGTATTTACGGCAATAATCTATATGTCGGCAATGACGGCAACCGGCTCTATAAATTTTCCAGCCAGGTCACTCCTACCGGGACCATCACTATTATGGAGGAATCCTGGCGGGATACGTTTTAGAGATTAAAATATGAGGTCTACTCGACAAATAAAATGGTTAAAATATTTACTTGCTCTAAGTTTATTTTTTAGTTTTTTTATTTTGTATTTTAAGTTTTTAAGTCGGGATTTTAATTTTGACGGTATTGTTTTTGCCTATATTTTAGAACACCCGACTAATTTTAATATTTTTCACGGTAATCATCTACTATACAATTTATTTAACTACTGCTTTTATCAAATAGCTTTAGTTTTTGGGTTTTCCGGCAGAGCTATTTACCTGCTCGCTATAGTGGATGCTTTTTGCGGCGCGTTAGGTATTGGTATATTTTATTTATTGTTAAGGAATATTACTAATAGCGCACGGTCCTGGTGGTTTAGTTTATTATTAGGACTGAGTTATAGTTATTGGTATTTTAGCGTGGAAAGTCAGGTTTATCAATTAGCCAATGTGTTTCTGATGCTGCTTTTATGGCTGATTTTGTTTATACAAAAAAAGAAAGCCTCTTCATATTTTGTAATTATTATACTAAGTCTTATTCATGCTTTGGCGGTGTTTTTTCATATTTTATCCGTTTTAGTTTTACCTGCGGCAAATCTTGTTTTGTTAATAAATGCCACTGCTAGACGGTGGAGAAGAATAGCTTTGTATAATATTTTATTTATTTCTTTTGTTTTAATTGGTTATAGTTTAATAGCTTTTTATGGTTTGCGTTTGAATACCTGGCGCAGTGTTTGGGTTTGGTTTTTAGGCAATGCATTTATTTATGAACATTATAAAGCGACTTATTGGTGTTTTGATTTAGTGGGTGTTTTTAAAAATTTGTATTACGGATTTATTAACAGTCTTTTCGCGGCTGGCGCCGGAAAAGACTGGTTTATTTTGGAAGCGTTAATGCTCTGCCTTAGCGCCGGCTATTTATTTTCCTATTTAAAGAAATATGGCAAAGGTGTTTGGATTAAAGAAAAAGGCAATATCATCGTCGCTGGATGTTGGCTGGTTGTATTCTTGCTATTTTTGGGATTTTGGTCCCCTGGCCACCTGGGATACAGAGTGTTTTTATTGCCGGTCTTTTATTTTTTATTAATAATATTAGAGGAGTCGACTAAGTTCAAGAAAAATATATACGAGCTGTTTTTGATTTTATGGGTAATAATATTATTTCTGCATAATTTTATTTATGGCATATACCCTAAGAGTTTGTGGCAGGGCAATGTAAATTATCTGAGAACTATTTTTTTGCAAGAAAATATAAAACCAGATGATTTCTTATTGACCGGCGGAAAAAGTTTTAATTTTGCGATCGGGCGGGCTTATCTTCCTTATTTTACTAATCTAAACGGCACTTCTTTATTTGATTATTTATATCAGCCGCAAAGAAGAGATTTTTCATCATTAAAAGAGATGATAGATAATTACCTTGCGCGTAATCGCCGGGTTTTTGTTTTAAATGAAATAATCAATGATGAAAACGGTAAAAAAAGTATAGAATATAATTTTAATTTGCCGGCGGGCAGTGTAAATAAGTTGTTAAATAATTATCAAATGCTGTTTTATAAGAAATTCGATAATGAATTCAGTGTTTATCAATTGAGATTTAAGAAAGAATGAGAGTGCCGCCCACGCCCCTTAGTACAATTTTATAGACAAATTAAAACAGAGAGAATATAATATATAACAACTTTAAAGCCATATTTGGTAAATAATTCTGAAAATCCCCAAGATTTAGGAGAGGTTAGTATTGGCTAAATCTATCATCGGTTTGGACATTGGCGCTAATAATGTAAAAGCGGTCGAGCTGGTCGAGGGCGGTAAAGAATTAATTATTAAGCATGTCGGCTTTGCGGAGATCGAGGCTATTCCTGATTTAACCAATGACGAAGACCGCCATAAAGCGCTGATTAAAGCCATCAAAGCAGCTCTTCCCCAGTCTGGCCTGAAAACCAAAAGAGTGGTCACTGCTTTGAGCGGTAAAGCAGTGATCAATCGTACTATCTCTCTGCCTAGAGGACCGGTTACCCGGCTCGCTCGTGAAGATGTCAAAAAAATGATCATTGCCGAGATCGAGGCGGAGATCCCGTTCCCGGTAGAAGACGCGGCAGTGGATTTTTATATTAGCGATGACCTGGCTACCTTGAAAGAAGAAAAGGTTAGGGTGGCTGTGGCGGTTGTCCCCAAAACAGAAGTTGATAAAAATATCGCTTTGATGAACGAGCTCGGTCTCGAGCAGGAAGCTATTGATGTGGTCCCATTCGCGCTGAGGAGAGGCCTTTCGGCCCTGAAACCGCGCCTGAATGTGGAAATCACCGGGGTCATCGATTTGGGCGCGGCTACCACAGAAGTGGTGATTGCTAAAGGCCTGGATCTGCTTTTTACCCGCAATGTGCCCCTGGGTGGGAATCTGCTTACCCGGGTGATCCAGGATATACTGAACCTGGATTACGCTAAGGCTGAAAACGCCAAGAAGAAAGAAGGATTGCCGCCGACGGTAGCGCCGCAATTTGAACGCATTGCCACTGAAATCCGCAATTCCTTGAGTTATTTTCAATTACAGGAACATAAAAAAATTGACCTGGCTTTTGTCTGCGGCGGCGGCGGGAAATTAAGAGAAGTCTTGCGGTTCCTGAAAGAGAAAATTGACATTCCCCTGGAAATTGCCAATGCGCTGGAAAATATCAAAAGCGAGATAAAAAATATTCCGGCGGATTTACTAACTGATATTGCTCCTTTCCTGATCACGGCTATCGGCCTGGCCATGAAGGCCAGGAAAAATGAAAAACGCTTTAATTTTTTGCCGGAAGAACTGCGCCAAGAAGGCGTATCGCTCAAAGGTTACTATGTTGGCGCTGGTCTGGCCACAGTTTCCATGATCATTATTCTCTATCTGCTGCTAACTTTTAAGATCAAGCAGAAAGAAAACAATATTGCCGACCTGAAAAAAGCCTTGAGCAACTTGCAGTACGTGGTGGATAAGACCCAGGAATCAGCGCAAACCCTGGCCGAAGTAACCCGGCTGGAAGGGATGCTGAAAGATATTTTTATCATTACCCCGCCTTTCGCGCAGATAGTGGATGAGTTGATCGTTTCTATGCCGGCTACTGTCTGGCTGCGTGAATTGGCGGTGACCGGTGAGATAGCTGAGCGCGCGGCGATCAATGCCAAAGTTAAGAAATCGAAAATAGATTCTGCCCTACCGCCGAATTTACTATTAGAGATAGTCGGTTTATCCACCAAAACCGCGGGTGTCGCCAACTTTATGCTAGAGCTAAAAAAGTGGCCGCATTTTACCGCCGCTGAATTGAGCGGGGCCAAGTTGACTGACCTGGGAACAGAACAAGGAGTCAGTTGGTCTATTAAGTGTAAGCTCCTGAATCCGCTCGCTGATAAAGATAAAAAACCAGAGGTAAAGAAATAATGTCGTTCAAGTTTACCACCAAAATAAAATTATCAATTATGGCGGCGGTTATAGTGCTGAGCCTGGCCAGCGCCTATTTTTCTCTGTTTCGGAAACAACTCAAACAGCTAAGTTCCTTGCAGACCCAACTCCGCGCTATGGAGACGAGTTTTGCTAAAATAAAGAAAGATGAATCTTATGTGCCCCGGCTGGAAAAAGAGATCATCGACAATAAACAGAAAATCAGCTTGATCAAAAAGCGTATACCGACTGACCTTAGTGTGGCTGAGTTGGTCCAGAGCCTGGCCCAGATCGGCGCTAAATTAGGAATAAAAGAGTATACTTCCCTGGTTCCCGGGGAGATCATGGCTCTGGATAAATATATCATGGTACCGGTGAGAGTGACCTTCCACTGCGAGTATCCCCAACTGATAGAATATTTGAAAGAGCTGGAAAAAATGGAGCGCCTGGCCAGAATTGACGGTATTAGGATCAGAACCAATGAACAAGACCCGGAAGAAATTATCATCGAATTGCCCCTAACCGCCTTTTCACTGTTAGAACAAGCCAAGAAATAGAGAGCGTTATTATGTCAATAATATTGAGGATCCTTAAAAAAGCAGTAATGGTTTTTTTTATTTTAGGAGCTGGTGGCACGGTTGCCTATAGCTACGAAATTAATACCAGCGGAGCAGCTTATTTTTATTTTCTGCAGGGGCTCTTACAGGAACGGGAAGGTAATTACCAGCAGGCTATAGAATCTTATCAACAGGCGTTGAATTATGATGCCCGGCGCGCTCCCTTGCATGTCCAGCTAGGAGTGGCCTATAGTTTAAGCGGGGATATAGGCCAGGCGCTCCGACAAGCGCAAGAAGCCATCCAGCGTGAAGAAAAATATATTCCTTCTTACTTTTTGTTGGGCTCGCTCTTAATCCGTCAGAACAAAGTGAAAGAAGCCCGGTCAGTGTATGAAAAAGTAGCGGCCCTGGAGCCGGAAAACCAGACCGCCTTGTTTATCCTGGGAACCTTATACCTAAATACTAATGATTATGGCCGGGCCATTGAAGTTTTGCAGAAAGTATGTAAACTCGCTCCTGACCAGGCAGAAGCCCTGATGAGCCTGGCCGGGGCCTATCTGTCTGTGGATAAGAAAAAGGAAGCAATTGAGGCTTATGGGCAGGCGATCCAGTTGGCTCCGGAAAATAACATGGCTTATTTTGGCCTGGCTGAAGCCTATGAACGTAACCAGGAATTCTCCCAGGCGATAGAAACCTATCAGCAGATTATCAAGATCAATCCCGGCAACAGCCTGGCTCTTTACCGGCAGGGAGTCCTCTATTATGAACAGAAAAATCTGGCCAAGGGAGCAGAGGTTTTCAACCAGATTGACAAGAAAGTCGCTGACGACTTGTCAGTATCCAGTTATTTTTACCTAGCCGTGATCAGCGAAGAGCAGAAAGATCTAAAACAAGCAGTTAATTATTATAAGCTGTCGCGGCGGCTGTTAGACCAGATTTCTATCAAGCCACCGCTCAAACAGTCACAGTCTGGAGCCATTCTGCCCGCTAAAACCAGTATTTATCTCCATCTGGGATATATTTATCTGCAATTAAAGCAACCTAAAAATGCTTTACAGATAATGAAAGAAGCGATCGCGGTCGATAAAAATAACCTGCTGTTGTATTATTTCCTGGGGGTGGTCTATACCGATCTGAAAAAATATCCTGAAGCTATCGGCGCATATCAACAGTCTATTGTCCTCAAGAATGAGCAGGGATTGCGGCTGGGGCAGGCCAATAAGGGCCCAGATATAGATGAACTGTATTTTCGGCTGGGAGTGCTCTATGAGCAGACCGGCGAATCTGCCCTGATGATAGAATCAATGAAAAAGGCGGTTAGTTATAATTCTAAAAATACCCAGGTCTTGAATTATCTGGGCTACTCCTATGCTGACCAAGGAGAAAACTTAGTTGAGGCTGAAGAATATCTCAAGAAAGCAATAGCCTTGGAGCCGGAAAACGGCGCCTTTCTAGACAGTCTTGGCTGGCTCTATTACCGTCAGGAAAAGTACGGTGAAGCTCTGGAATATTTGACCCAAGCCATAACCTCTATGAAAAATGATCCCGTCGTGCTGGAACATCTGGGTGATATCTATGCCGCTTTGCTGCGTACTGAAGAAGCGCTGTATTACTGGAACCAGTCTTTGGCCGCCAATTCTAAGAACAAGCTGTTAAAGAGAAAAATAAAGGAGATCCAAAAGTAAACTACGGTTTTCGAAGGATCCCACTTGCTCCGAAAATTCTTCATACTGTCTGCCCTGGTTTTACTCACCGGCTGTAACCGCTATTATTACCCCAGCAGCCTAAGTCCGGCTGATCTTGTGAGCCAACAGAACCAGCTCAAACCTGAGATCCAAAGTTTGCAGGGTTGGGTGAAAGTACAATTGCAGAGCAGTGCCGGTAATTATATCCTGGCGCAGAAAATATTTTATTCTACTCCGGGCCGGTGGCGGTTGGAGATAGCCGGCATTTTTGGTATTCCGGTGATTCTGGTCGTGATCGATCAGCATGATTTTCAGCTTTTTATTCCGCTCAGAAATATTTTGGTCAAAGGGAAAACCGCTGAACTGGGATCGGCTTTTACCATTAATGACCTGTTACAGGGTTTTATCTATGGCGCCAGGTTGGACTTGGACCGGGGACAGAATGTTGTCGTAGAAGAAAACAGTAAAGCTTATAAAGTGGCTTGGACAGTTGATGGACAACAGTATCTGGCCTGGGTTAATAAGGCCACGAAAATCATTACCCGGCAAGAAACCAGATCCTTACGGACCGAAGAAGCCGTTAGAATAGTGACGCGTGCCGGAATGATCAAGGCTGGAAATGATTTTTATCCTGAAACTGTGAGTGTCTATGACCGGGACCTGAAACAGAAAGTAACTTTTAAGTTCAGCGGTCTTACCTTTAACGCCAAATTTGACCAGAATATGTTCACGTTGAAATTACCGGCCCAATATGAGGAAAAAAAGTTTTCTGATTTCCTCCGGGGACTCCAGTGAATACGTAAAGGACATTATGAAGATTAGAGCCTATGCCAAGATCAACCTGTTGCTGCAAGTACTGGGAAAAAGACCGGACGGTTATCATAACCTGGCTAGTGTGATGCAGGAAATCGGATTGTTTGATCTACTTACTATTACTAAAGTCCCCCAGGGACTAGCTTTGACTTGCTCAGAACAGACTTTGCCTGTGGGTGCGGATAATTTAGTGTATAAAGCTGCTCTAGCTATGCAGGCAGAAGCAGACCGCTTGAAAAAGCCTGTCTCGGGGTTAAATATCCAGATCCAGAAAAACATTCCGGTCGGAGCCGGATTAGGCGGGGGATCCAGTGATGCGGCGGCCACCCTGAAAGCGCTTAATAAGCTATGGCTTTTGCGATTGCCGGATAAAAAACTTATCCAGATCGGGGCCAGACTCGGTTCAGATGTCCCTTTTTTCATTAAAGGGGGTACGGTGTTAGTTAAAGGCCGGGGAGAGTTGTTAACCCCTTGGCCAGGGGTCCCTTCCCTTAGATTGGTCCTGGTAAAACCGGCCTTAAGCATTTCCACTGTTTGGGCGTACAAAAATTTAAAAATAAGCTTGACTAAAAGGCCAAAAAATATTAAAATTATTCAATATTCCTTGAAAACCAAGCGGTTCAACCAGCTTAAACAATACCTGCAGAACGATTTGGAATCGGTTTGCAGCGCTAAATATCCATTAATTTTAGAAATAAAACACCGTTTATTGGCAGCCGGAGCTGCTCTCGCCCTGATGAGTGGCAGCGGTTCTGCTGTTTTTGGCCTGATCGCCAGCCAGATTGCCGAGAATCGTATCAAGGAGGTGTTTTCTAAAACCAAAGGTTTCTGGGTATGGAGCGGAAAAACTTTAAATACCAGGCACAAAGTTAAAAGAAAGCAGGAAGTTCAATGTTAGGCACAGAGGCACAAAGTAAAAGATTAAAAATTTTGTTACCCTTTGTGCTTTTGCTTTAAAAATCTGTGCTTTTGTGCCTTGCTTTTCCCTAGGCGCCTTAGGGATAAAAAATAATTAAGGGATGGTGGACAGCATGGAGATAACGGCGGTAAAAGTAAATTTAGTGTTGGATAAAGCGGAAAAAAGGTTGAAAGCTTTTGCTAATATAATTTTTGATGACTGTTTTGTGGTGAGCGGGCTGAAAGTGATCAGGGGCGACAAGGGATTGTTTGTATCGATGCCGAGCCGTAAACTGAAGGATGGCACTTTTAAGGATATCGCGCACCCTTTAAATAATGAAACCAGGAAGCTCATTGAAGATAAAGTATTGGCCGCTTATGAAGAAAAGCTCAAGGAACTCCCAATAAGTAAAGAGGCGCAAATGGCTGATAGCTTATAGCAAATAGCAAAAGAAAAGTATAGGCAAACAATTTTTGCCATAAGCTATAAGCCACATGCCAAAAGCATATTTATTCTGGGGTGGTGTAATTGGTAACACCGGAGACTTTGGATCTCCTATTCTAGGTTCGAGTCCTAGCCCCAGAGCCAATTTATTTTAAAGTATAGGAGTAACGCCCATTGAGTTGATTAACTAACCTGTGAAAATCAGGTCTGTCAGTTACCTATTACTGACAGTAGCGTTGTTGCAAGACACGGCGCAGTGGTGACATTGTGTCGGGAGGGTCGGATAGCAAAGTTTAGCCCCAAACAGAATTGAACCATCGTTGAGGCGTTATACCGTTGGCGACCTGCCTCCTATACGGGGAAGCCATAAAGTAGGATAAGTAAGCGGTAGCGTATAGATGGTGGGGATGAACTAAAGGGTTAATCAACAGACACGGGGAGGTCTTAGGTTGTCCCTTGACATTCTTTATGCCAAGGGTAAGTTAATTCGAATTTTCGGATAACGGGGTTGATTATGGACATTTGGCTTAATATGGTATAATTAAACCATTGAAATGAAATCAGGTATTTTATGGAAATTAAAGAAAAGAATGGGCATAGTATTATCCTTGGGAATACCATAGAAATTACAAAAGTTAGATTTACCAAGAGCAGGTGAGAAGAAAAAGTTCGGAATCTGCTTTCTCTAGAGATTAACACCAAAGAAGCAAGGTCTCCGCCACTAGGGCGTTGGCGGACGCGGCGCCAGTCTTGTTGGGCGGAAATCCCCCGCTACCTAGCGGGGAGAAGTTATCTGAGATAAATTATTGCTGAAGTGCAACCAGGCTGGGTCGTGGTTGCACTTTCTCTACTATACTCAATCCAAGCTTTGAGTTAAAGGAATTTAGATGTCTAATGGATTTATCAGTGTTATTTTGGGTGCCGGTGAGGGTGCCCGAATGAAATCAACATTGCCCAAAGTATTGCATACTGTGGGAGGAAAGCCGCTGGTGGACCATGTGCTGGATACGGTTTTATCCTTTCATCTGGACCAGCAGGTACTGGTCGTGGGTTTTCGCGGAAAAACAGTAGTCAGCCATGTCCGTGACAACCCAAAATATAAAAAAGTAGACATCGTTTTTCAGAACAGGCAGCTTGGTTCCGGACATGCGGTATTGCAGGCTGCCAAGGTTATGTCCGGCTATCGGGGAAATGTATTGGTATTATGCGCCGATGTGCCATTGATCAAGCCGGGGACACTTAAGAAACTAATGGCGTTCCATAGCCGGCAAGGGAAGGCAGTTAGCATTCTGACCACGAAAATGACGAACCCGGCTGGCTACGGCCGGATCATCCGCGCCGGTAACCAGGTAGTAAAAATTGTCGAAGATAAAGATGCTACTGTTCAGGAAAAGAAAGTTCGGGAAATAAACACCGGCATTTATTGCTTTAAAGCGCAAAGCTTGTTCCGGATATTAAAGAAAATTAAGCCGAATAATAAGAAAAAGGAATATTATCTGACTGATGCGGTTGAACTATTGCGGCAGGAAGGCGCTGGCAGCAGCGCTCTGTTTTGTGCCAGCCACCAGGAAGTAGCCGGCATTAATGATCAGCAACAGCTAGTAGTAGCTAATGCTTATTTTAAGCAGCAAAAGAAAAATTTCAAATGAATCTTTCAAATCCCAATTATGGAAATAGGGCAATGACTAATTACCAATATCCAATATCCAATGACAAATAAAATCCTAAATCCCAATTAGTAAATTAGTCATTGGTAATTTGGACATTTATTTGACATTGGTTATGGAGATTTAAATTACCAGGGGGGGGGATTTATGTCTAATGGTTTGAGAATTTGTGCCGGCAATGCTAATTTGAAATTAGTGGAGGAGATTAGTAAACACTTAAAAATCAGACCCATCGCTTCTGAAGTCACTAACTTTAATGACGGCGAAATAAATGTCAGGATCAGGGAAAACGTGCGCGGGGAAGACGTTTTTGTCATCCAGCCCACGTGTCCACCGGTCAACAACAACCTGCTGGAATTATTGATCATTATCGATGCTTTAAAAAGGGCCAGCGCCCGCCGGATTACTGCGGTGTTGCCCTATTACGGGTATGCCCGGCAGGATCGTAAGGTTGAGCCTAGGGTGCCTATTACCGCCAAGTTGGTAGCCAATCTGATCACGACCGCCGGAACTAACCGCATCTTGGCCATGGACCTTCATGCCGGCCAGTTGCAGGGTTATTTTGATATTCCGGTGGACCACTTGTTCGCTGCTCCGGTCTTAGTTGAATATTTCAACCATAAAAAAATCCGCAACCTGGTGACTATCTCACCGGATGCCGGCGGGGTGGAAAGAGCCAGGGCTTTTGCGAAACGGTTGCAGCGGGAATCATCTCTGGGGTTCATCGATAAAAGAAGGCCGGCGCCTGGCAAAGCAGAGATGAATTATATCGTGGGCGATGTAAACGGTAGAAATGTGGTCATTCTGGATGATATTATTGACACTGCCGGTACCCTGGTGAAAGCGGCGGAAGTCTTGAAAAAACATGGCGCGCTGGATATCTATGCTGCTTGTACTCATCCAGTGTTGAGCGATCCAGCGCTGGAGCGGATCAAGAATTCCGTGCTCAAAGAAGTCGTCGTGACTAATACTATTCCGTTGTTAGAATATGCCAGCGGGAAGATAAAAGTGCTTTCAGTGGCTAAATTATTAGCTGATTCGATCAAGCGTATCCATGAGGAAGAATCATTAAGTTCGCTATTCATATAATAGCGTTAAGCGTACCCCCTGCTGATCCCGATAAATCGGGATCAAAGATGCGGGGGCAGGTAGCGTAAAGCGGATAGAAAAGCAAGATCTATACGCTATACGCTACCCGCTATACGCCAGTTTTGGAGTGCACATGGCTTTTAATACCATACCGTATCTGATCGTCGGTAGCAGCTTGCTTTTCCTGGGTTTGTTTGTCTTCTTCAAAAATATCCAGGCCAGGATAAATATCTTATTAGGCCTCGCTTGTCTGGCCAGCGCTCTCTGGCTGATCAGTACCAGCTTAGCCGGTTATTTTGTCAGTAAAGAACTGGTAATGTTTTTATTGCGGTTAGGGTATCTTGGTTTTATCTTTGTGCCCATATTGCTTTATCATTATACCGTGGTCTTTCTTAATGTAAAAAGCAAGAACCAGGGTTTAATCATTCCTTATATAGGTGGATTGATCTTTGCGGTGGCGGCCATGCTCAGCCCCTCATTTTTGCGGGATTACCGGATCGATTATTGGGGCTATACCCCGGTGATTGGGACGCTGCACTGGGCCTTTGCTGTTTTCTATCTAGTCCTTTACCTGCGTATCAATTATATCTTATATGCGCATTACCGGGAAGCCAGGAAATCATCGCCCTTAAAGTACAGCCAGATCCGTTATTTATTTTGCACTGTTGGTTTTCTCCCTTTAACGGCCATTGATTTTTTTAGTATGTGGGGTATGGATTTTTACCCTTCAGGATATCTTTTCACTTTCCTGGGGATCATACTGGTGGTGATCACGGTCCTGCGTTACCGGCTGGTGGAAATCGATATTATCGTCAACAAGCTCATTTTCCTATTGATCACGAGTATGGTCATAGCCCTGTGCTATGTGGCGCTAACGGGGCTGTTCAAGTCAGTTTTCAACCCGGCTGTAGCCGGATTTTTCGCCATAGCTATGATCGTTACCGGGATGTACTTCACTTCCTTGAAAGATAAATTACAGCATATTATTGACCTGATGGTCTATCGTAATAAGTACGAATATCAGAAAGCTCTTAAAGAAACCACGCAGGCGCTTATTACGAAGCTAGATTTGAATGAACTGTGTTATTTTCTGATCCAGATGCTGGCCAAAAATATCGGCATGCTCAAAGCCAGTCTGTTACTCGAGAATGAAGAGGGTAACTATTATATCCGGGCCGGTTATGCCCTGGAACCAGGATTGATAAATCAATTCTTTATCAGGCTGGAGGCTGGGATCATTAAATGGTTGAAAGAGAACCGGAGCATCCTCATCAGCGAAGAAATGAAGCAGTTTCTTCCCCAACATAAATTCAAAGAGATCTTCGGAGATCTTCACCGCATCAGCGCGGAGGTGGTGATTCCGCTGTTCTACCGCGGTAATCTGACCGGTATTATCTGTCTGGACAGCAAACAGTCCGGAGCTATCTATAATCAGGCTGATATTGATATTTTGGAAGCGCTGGCCGGCCAGGCCGCTATCGCTCTGGAAAAGGCCAAGCTTTATACCGAGGCGGTGACCGATAATCAGACCCAGCTGTATTATTACCGCTATTTCCAGCGCCGGCTGGATGAGGAAATGGACCGGGCCCGGCGGTATTCCCATTATCTGTCGCTAATATTGATCGATATCGATAATATGAACAAGATAAGTGATGTTTACGGACATGAAGAAAGGGATCGGATTATTATCGAGATAGCCGCCCTGCTCAAGAAAAGCATCCGGCTGACCGATGTGGCGGCCCGTTTTAGCGGCCAGGAATTCGTCCTGATCTTGCCGGAAACCCGCGAAGAAGGGGCGTATAATATAGCGCAACGAATTAAAGAGAATGTTTCCCGGGTGGTGCAAGTAGCTGAACATATCCGCCGGGAGGTCGAAAAACAAAAAGTAACCCTGGCGACCGGAGGGAAAGTAGAGATAACAGTAAGCGTGGGGGTTAGTAATTTTAACGGAATGGATGGATACATCACTGCAGAAGCAATTATCAATATGACCAGGAAAGCTTTGCTGAAGGCAAAAAAAGCAGGCGGCAACCAGGTCGTGGTTTATACCCCGGAAAATTAACTTAATCCATAACTTTTTACTATGAATTAATCTGTGTAATCTATGCCTGATACTCTGTGCCTGTCCTCGCATCTTTGATTTGCAGGCAAATCAGCAGGGGATAATCAGGTATAATGAAATTGTACCAGGAGGAGAAACCTGATGAAAGAAGTAATTTTGGATGTAAATGAAAGGAAAGAAAAGGGGACGCGCGTATCCAGGCGCCTGCGTAGCGCCGGCGCCATCCCCGCGATTTTGTACGGAGCCAGGCAAACTCCGATTTCCCTGGGCCTGGCGGTTAAGGATTTTAACCGGGTGATCCAGGGCGGGGCCGGAGCGAACGTTGTTTTGACCCTCAAATTCAGCGGTGATAAAAATGAAGGAAAGACGGCTATTATCAAAGAGATCCAGCGGGATCCGGTGTCCCACAATGTCGTGCATATCGATCTACTAACTATTTCGCTAAAAGACAAAATCACCGTTAATGTGCCGGTGATGGTCACTGGCCTGGCGCCTGGCCTTAAAGAAGGCGGTATTCTGGAATATGTGCAACGCGAAGTAGAAATTGAATGTTTACCCGCGCAGATACCGGAAAATATCATGGTTGATGTTTCTAACTTGAATATCAACGAATCAATCCATGTGCGTGACCTGAAGCTGACTGAAGACACCATTAAAATTCTCACCCCGGCAGACAGGATGCTGGTCAGTATAGTACCTCCTACGGTATTGGAAGAACCAACGCCTGCCGCAGCAGAAGTAGTTCCGGACGCAACTGCGCCGGCTGAACCGGAAGTCATCAAGAAGGGTAAAAAAGAAGAAGCGCCGGAAAAAGGGGCGGAAGCAGTGTCTAAGGAAACAAAAGAAGAGAAGAAATAACGTCAGACGGTTAGGGTGTCGACGCCCGCTTACAAACTTCGTCACCCGGTTACGATTTGGAGGCCCGATTAAAACTTCTTTTTCGGACTTCGTAACCATTTACCGTAAACCGAGCACTTATCTTCGGACGGCGAAACTGTTCACTGTTTTCCGAGCCTTCAGTCGGGTTTTGTTACCGTACACCGTATACCGAGTATCTATAATTCGGGCGGCGAAACCGTAACCGATAATCGAGGTTTTAAATGTGGCTCATCGCCGGTCTTGGCAATCCAGGTAAAGAGTACCAGAAAACCAGGCATAATATTGGTTTTCTGGCGCTTGACCAATTAGCCACACAATTAAGTATAGATTTGGGTGATGGTAAATTTGAAGCTTGCCTGGGTAAAGGTAACTACGCCCATCATAGAATAATATTAGTAAAGCCGCAAACGTATATGAATAGGAGCGGCGAAGCAGTCGTTCCCTTATTGAACTATTATAAATTACAACCAGAGAACCTGCTGGTAGTAGTTGATGATTTTAATTTGGTGCTGGGCCTGTTGCGTTTTCGCGCCCGGGGCTCTGCCGGCGGGCATCATGGTTTGGAATCTATTGCCGCACAGTTGGGCACCACGGATTTTAAGCGGTTGCGCATCGGTATCGGGACTGAGCATCAGAAAAATGCTGATTTTGTGCTCGGAACGTTTGGTAAAATGGAAATGGCGGTAGTCAAAGAAACCATTGATCGGGCAGTGGCAGCACTAATCTTTTTACTGGGCCATGGTTTTGAAAATACTATGAACCGGTATAATATAAAATAGTCGCTAGTTGCTGGTTTTTAATTCCGGGTTTAAGTTGTTTTTGTTCACTAGTAACTAGCGACCAGAAACCAGTCAACTGAAGGAGATAGTAGTGTTTGATCCCAAAATAGCAGCATTGGCCATTTTCAGCGGAGCATACCTGTGCTTCATTTTTCTTCCCAAACGAAGAACGCTTATAGCGCTAGCCGGGGCAATGTTGCTCCTGTTATTGGGAACGATTTCCTGGCGGGAAGCTTTTTCAGCCATTAACTGGAATATTATGGGCATCTTTGTGGGGATGCTGATCGTAGCTGATATTTTTATGGAAAGCCGCGTGCCGGCCCGTTTTGCTGAAATTATCGTCGATAGAGCTCCAAATACGGCTGGGGCGATATTATCTCTTTGCCTGTTAACCGGCTTTATCTCTGCTTTTGTGGAAAATGTGGCTACGGTTTTGATCGTGGCGCCGGTAGCCCTGTCATTGGCGAAAAAATTGAAGTTTAATCCGGTTAACACGATGATCGCGATAGCTATTTCCAGCAACTTACAAGGAGCCGCGACTCTGATCGGCGATCCGCCGAGCATGCTATTGGGTGGATTTGCTAAAATGACTTTTGATGATTTCTTTCTTTATCAGGGGCGGCCCAGCATTTTCTTTGCTGTAGAGCTTGGCGCGATCGCTTCTTTTTTTGTCTTATATCTTTTTTTTAGAAAACTTCAGGAAAAAAATAAAGCTATCGAGATCGAACAAGTCAGATCGTGGGTGCCGCTGGGTATACTGGTGACCCTGATAATTTTTCTGGCGGGCTCCTCTTTTATTGGTGCCGGCTTTACGCATATCGCAGGGCTACTATGCCTAGCCGCGGGAATAATTGCCATGCTTTGGAAAAAGTTTATAGCTAAAGAAAAGATAATGAAAAGTATAAAGTCTTTGGACTGGAATACTTCTGTTTTTCTGCTTGGAGTATTTATCCTGGTAGGGAGTATTACGGTCAATGGCTGGATCGATGTTATTTCCAATTACCTTTCTAGTCTCGTAGGCTCAAATATATTTTTAGGTTATACCCTGATCGTCTTTATGTCTGTTTTTCTTTCTGCTTTTATTGATAATGTTCCGTTCCTGGCGGCGATGCTGCCGGTGGCAGTCTCCATGTCTGACAAACTTGGTATAAATCCGTCATTATTTCTTTTTGGTTTATTGATCGGGACGAGTTTAGGAGGCAATATTACTCCTCTCGGGGCCTCGGCCAATATTGTCGCCTGCAGTCTGCTGAAAAAAGAGGGTTATGAAGTTACCTTTAAAGAATTTGCGAAAATGGGACTGCCTTTTACTCTCACGGCAGTGACGGCAGCGTATTTGTTCATCTGGTTTGTCTGGAGTAAGTGATAGTGCGGAAGAAACAAAAATAAAAAGGAGGATGAAATTAGTTTTATGATGTGGCAGGATCTAACCGCAGTAATTATTTCATTATTGACAGGGTTTATGGGTATCTTATTTGCGGCTTATTTATCATGGAAGGTGCTCAGGAAAGACCCTGGCACACCAGCCATGCAGGAGATAAGTGAAGCTATCCAGCAAGGGGCGATGGCTTTCTTGAGGAGAGAATATCGTTCTATCGCAATTTTTGTCGCGCTCGTTGCGGCTCTGCTGTTTTTTGCAGTTTCCAAGAAAACCGCTTTCGCTTTTGTGGCTGGCGCTTTTTGTTCTGTGTCCGCTGGCTATCTGGGAATGAGAATTGCCACCAAAGCCAATTGCCGTACCGCCCAGGCCGCGAGCCAGAGCTATAATGAAGCCATTGGCGTAGCTTTCCCCGGTGGTGCGGTAATGGGAATGAATGTGGTTGGACTAGGTCTTTTTGGCCTTTCCCTGGTTTACCTTATTTATATCTGGCACGGCTTGCAGCGCCAGCCTAACTTGTCCCAGGCGATCTTTGAAGCTACCCAGCTCATTGCCGGATTTTCCATGGGGGCCAGTTCAGTGGCCTTGTTTGCCCGTGTCGGCGGTGGGATTTATACCAAAGCCGCGGATGTGGGAGCAGACCTGGTTGGTAAAGTAGAGAAAAACATTCCTGAGGATGACCCGCGCAACCCGGCCGTGATCGCTGATAATGTCGGCGATAATGTCGGCGATGTGGCCGGAATGGGCGCGGACCTGTTTGAATCTTATATCGGGGCGATTGTTTCAGCATTGGTGATCGCGGTCAGTGCCATGGACGTAGGAATCAAAAGAGTAATGCTGTCTATGTTGCTTTCCTCGGTTGGTATTCTGGCGACTATTATTGGTGTATTTTTTGTCAGAACTGACGAGAAAACTGATCCCCAGACCGCCTTGCGCCGGGGTATGATCGTGAGCGCGGTGTTATTAATTATCGGGGCATATCTCTGTACGCATATCTGGTATGGCAGCTTGAATCTCTTCTGGGCAGTGCTTTCCGGCCTGTTAGCCGGGATGATCGTGGGCTTTGTGGCGGAATATTTTACCAGTGGGAAAACTGTCGAGAAGATCGCGGCTAAAGCCAAAACCGGTCCCGCTACGGTGCTCATTGAAGGTATGGCCATAGCTATGAACAGCACCGTCATACCCTTGGTGGTGATTGCCTTAGCGACCATAATTTCCTATTATTTTGCCGGTATTTTTGGGATAGCTCTTTCGGCTATTGGGATGCTTTCCATTACCGGTATGACGGTAGCTGTAGATGCCTATGGCCCGATCGCGGATAATGCCGCAGGGATCGCGGAAATGGCTCATATGGGACCGGAAGTAAGAAAACGCTGCGAAACCCTGGACGCGGTTGGTAATACCACTGCGGCTATCAGCAAGGGATTTGCCATTGGCTCAGCAGCTCTTACCGCCTTAGCTTTATTTGTTGCTTATAGCCAGGTTATTAGTTTAACCAGTATCAATGCCATGAATGCAACTGTTGTGGCAGGTATGTTTATCGGCGGGATAGTGCCATTCTTTTTCTCGTCGAAAGCCATGCAGGCGGTGGGAGAAGCGGCTTTTAAAGTGGTGGAAGAGGTACGCCGGCAATTCAAGGAAATACCTGGTTTGATGGAAGGTAAAGCTAAACCAGACTATGCTAAATGCGTGGATATCACTACAGCCTTTGCGTTGCAGAAAATGGTTTTCCCCAGCGTGATGGCCTTGATCATACCAGTCATTGTTGGAATTTTCATCAGTCCTACTGCTCTGGGCGGCTTGCTGGTAGGTTCGCTGGTGAGCGGAGTCCCGCTAGCTATCTTTTTTGCCAATGCCGGCGGCGCCTGGGATAATTCCAAAAAATATATTGAAACTGGTAATCTCGGCGGCAAAGGTTCAGACGCGCACAAAGCTGCAGTGATTGGCGATACAGTCGGTGATCCGTTTAAAGACACTGCCGGTCCCAGCCTGAATATATTATTAAAACTGATGGCTGTGGTCTCGCTGGTATTAGCGCCGCTTATTCTTAAGCTGCATACGGCCCTTTTTGCCTGGATTGCCTGGTAATATACCCTGCCTCGTTAGACCTCTAAGAGACTATAAGGGACTATTATAAGGGAGAAGTTTAAAGTGGGGTGTGCTGATAGTTTAACTAAAGATAAAATATAATCTATTTCATAGGAGGTCTGACGGGGCTTGCCAAATCGGGCTTTTTATGGTATAAAACTCATAGGGTTAAGAACTAAGAAGTACGGATGACGAGCCAAAATTATTAGCCGTGGTCGATAGAGCAGATTGGGCAAAAGAATAAACTTGAGTTTACAAAAAACAGGGAGGGGTTGAAAGGAATGCCTAGTTATGAGAGTATTATTATTTTCAGGCCAGATTTAGCGGCTGAGGAAACAGATAAACTATTAGCTAAATTTGAGAAAATGATTACGGCCGGAAACGGTGAAGTAATCCAGCAGGATAAGTGGGGACTTAAAAAGACGGCTTTTCCAGTGAAGAAATACAAGGAAGGGTTTTTTGTTTATCTAAATTTTAAGTCTGCCCCAGAAGTAGTGAACAACCTGAAGAAAACCTATCTGGTAAGCGACGGGATTATCCGTTCTATTACCACGAAGGTAAGCAAGCCAAGAAGGATCAAGCCCAAGAAAGAGAAAGTGAAGGTGGCAGTGACTCCCGCGGAACCGAAAGAGGAGGGATTAAATGGCTAACGCAAATAAAGTGATCTTGATTGGCAATATAACCCGCGACTTGGAATTGCGCTATATCCCAGGTGGTCAGGCGGTAGTAGAATTTACTATCGCGGTGAACCAGCGTTTTAAAGATAAAGCCGGGCAGTCGCAAGAGAAAACAGATTTTATACCTATAGTAGCCTGGGGTAAACAGGCTGAACTGATAAAACAGTATTTAGGTAAAGGCAGCTCTGTTTATGTGGAAGGACGCTTGCAGCAGGATTCCTGGGAAGATAAGAACGACGGCACTAAAAAGAGCAAACTAAAGGTCGTCGCCCAACATGTGCAGTTCCTGGACCGGGCTAAAAAACAGGACGCGGCAGAGAGTGACGGGACGAAATGGGCTAAAGAAACTCCAGCCAAAGGCG
>JACRDM010000013.1 GCA_016218565.1 Elusimicrobiota bacterium
ACCATAAGCCCCATTTCAAAAAACAGCAATAGCTATATGGTTTTGTACTAAAGAACTGCTGGCAAAGTCGCCCAACCGACCCTCAACCGCGTAGGTTGAGAATTGGTTAATCTACGAGTAAATGCTTAATATTGGCCAGTTCCCGTTGATATTCTATACGGTCCATAGTGAATTCCTGGTAGGTGTCATGCTTTATGTCAATTAAATCCTTAAATTCGCAAATATATTTATGGCCAGCGGAACCTATATACTCATGATAAGATGAATGTCCCCAATCTTTTGGATCATCAACAATATGAGCGGTTACCGGGTTTAGATGAATATATCTGGTCAAATGCAATAGCTGGATATCATCTTCAACTAATACATTCTTGAATCTACTTTCCCAGAGCGGTCCTTTACGACCATGTTTCAAGTTAAAATACCGGGTATAGCTATTCAACAGATTATTCATAAAATTCGAAATGCCTTTCTCCTTTTTCTGTTCCAGCATAAAGTGGATATGCGTTGGCATTAAGCAATACGCTATTATATTTACCGGCTCTTCACCCTTTGACGCTTCTACGACTATATTTTGCTTTCCTTTTGAACCTTCATTAAACCTGGCAAAGCTAATGAGCGGTTTTCCCTTTTGATAGAATTTTATACTATCAATCATCCTATCATATTCTTCTTGATGGTTAAAGATCACATATCCGGCAATGCTTTTAGTGAACACATGATAAATACTTCCCTCTGCTAGCTTAATTTTCCTCATCTCTTCTGTTTTCATCCTTCCAATATATTTAAACCGCCAATCTCAACCGCGTAGGTTGAGAATTGGTTATTTTGCGGGCCGTTACAGATCAGTAATGAGAAAATTAAAACCTGCGGCGCTGGATTTACAGCATACCCTTATAACCAGCCTGATTCTTGAGAGGATAAGCTTTTCCAATTAGCTTTATTCTATTGAACACTTCCCTAAAATCTTTGGTCCGGCAGGTATAATCCGCTATCTCTGTTAAGCCACTATCTAAAGCATTAAACGCAATGGCATAGCCAGCTGCTTTCGCTGCCGGAATATCGGTAGCTGAATCTCCGACAAATATTGCTTCCCTGGGTTTTATCCCCGCCTGTTTCAGCAACCTTTTGAATATTTTCCCTTTTTCGCCATGGGCAATATCTATTTTCACCCGGCCGGTTAACCGGCCATTACGCACCTCTAGTTTATTGCAGATACAATAATCTATCGCTAAATCATTTTTAACCTTAAAAGCTAATAAATCCAACCCGGTTGAGATAATAGCCAGCTTGAAGCCAAGTTTTTTTAATTTCCTGAGTGTACTTTTTACATTTTTACTGTACGGGATAGCATGCAGATGGCTGGTAATTTCGGCTGCCGACAGACCTTTCCAGCGCTGAGCATCTAATACACAAAATTTTCTGTAACTTATCTTACCTTTGAGGAATTGTTCCTGGTAGTGGCAAGCGTCCTCATTCCACATTCCCAGCTTCTCATGAATTAATTGCCAGGAACTCACGTGTTGGGTCAGGGTACCGTCCATATCAAACACCACTATCTTGTATCTCTTGACTTTTCCTTTCAACGCTTGACTCCCCGCTGTCTTGTGAACGCTGTCCACTGTTATTTGCCGCCAACTGGCCGCAGGCTGCAAAAATATCTGCGCCCCGTGATTTCCTGATCGTGACCGGCACTTTTCTACTCTTAAGCCACGCGGCGAACTGCTCCCTGCCGGCTTTTTTTACTGGCTGGTATGGTAATTCCGGCACTGGATTAAACGGTAGTAAGTTTACTTTGCCTTTCAAGCCATGCGTTATGGCCGCCAGCCGCTGGGCATCGATCAGGGTATCGTTAACACCTTTAAGTAAAATATATTCTAAAGTGATGATCCGGCCGGTATGCTGGAAATAATCAGAGCAGGTTTTCAAGACTTCTTTCAGCGGATACTTTTTATTGATCGGCATGATCCTGGCGCGTTGTTTATCAATCGTGGCATGTAATGACAGGGAGAGATTCGTCTGCAGGTCAAAATCAATAAGTTTCTTGATGCCGGGTAAATACCCGGCCGTGGAAATGGTAATTCTGCGCGCCGCTATTTCCGGGCCTTCCTCGCTATTGATGATCCTGATCGCTTTCGTGACATTCTCATAATTCTCCAGCGGTTCCCCCATACCCATAAAGACAATATTAGTTATTTTGGCTGGTGCTTGTCGTTGCACATACAGGAGTTGATCTATGATCTCCGCAACTGTGAGATTGCGCACATAACTTTTCAGTCCGCTGGCGCACATGCCACAAGAAAATTTACAGCCCACCTGGGTGGAGACACAAAGCGTCTTCCGCACACCGGCAGGAATAAAGACAGATTCTACCTGATTTCCATCGGCTAATTTGAGAAGATACTTACGGGAGCCATCCTGGGAAATAAATTCCCGAGCGTTGGAAAAAGAATTGAGCTTATAATTCCCGGTCAAAACCTGCAATAAAGCTTTGGGCAGGTTGTCCATCTCCGCAAATTCTCGCCCGCCTTTTTTGTAAATCCAGTGAAATACCTGGCCGGCGCGATACCCTGGCCAACCCAATCTTTTAAAATCCTCTTTTAATTCCGGCAAAGTATAGTCTTTTATTAACCGCAAATTCACTCCCCGGCCCGTATATTCTCTCTAGCCCTCTACCACTTACCACTCTAGCACTGTCTAATAATTCTCCGCCAGCACCTCATAGTACGCCTGCGGATGCTTGCAAGCCGGGCATTCCTTGGGCGCTTCATTCCCTTTAAATACATAGCCGCAGTTGAGGCAGTGCCATTTCACGGCTGCTTTCTTTCTAAATACTTCCCCGTTAGCCAAATTATTAATCAAAGCCCTGTACCTGGCTTCGTGAAATTTCTCTACTTTGGATATTTGCTCAAAAGCTCGGGTCACTTCTGTAAACCCTTCATCCTTGGCAGCCTTAGCAAAATCCTGATAAATGCTTGTCCATTCCGCATTTTCACCAGCCGCCGCTGCCGCCAAATTACTCTTCGTATCTTTTATCATGCCAGCCGGATATTTAGCTGTAATTTCCGTATCGCCGCCGGCCAGGAATTTAAAGAATATTTTAGCATGTTCTTTTTCATTCTCCGCAGTTTCTATAAAAAAATTGGCAATTTGTTCGTAACCTTCTTGGCGCGCGGCGCTGGCAAAATAGGCATACCTGTTCCTGGCTTGTGATTCACCGGCAAACGCCGCTAACAAGTTCTTCTCTGTCTTAGTACCTTTCAATGAGTTGCCCATATTTATTCTCCTTTTACTGTTATGGTCTTTATTTAAGACTATATTAGTCCTACAAGTATAGAAATTTCACACAATTACCATACTATTAATCAGAGCTTTTAGGTATTGGCTGATCCGCCGGTTGATACTCGGAAATTCTCTATTAGCCAGCCAATCGGCACGAAAAACGCTGGAACCAAAGGTAACCGCACTGGCGCCATTGAATACATAGATTTTCAGATTTGCGGGGGAAACACCGCCGCAAGCCATCAGCTCGATGTTATTGAAAGGGCCCTTAAGCTCTTTGAAATATTCCGGCCCAAAGGTTTTGGCCGGGAAAACCTTGACCATGGTCGCGCCTGCCTGCCAGGCCTTAAAAATTTCCTGCGGGGTCAAAGCGCCGGGAAACACCGGGATCTTATTAGTGACACAATATTTTACCACCTCCGGCACCAGCGTCGGCAGCACTATGAAAGTAGCCCCGGCCTTAAGAGCAGAGTGCAGGCTTTCCAGATCAAGTACCGTGCCGGCGCCAATAGTTAAGCGCCCGGCAGCTTTTTTAACGGCCTGACGGATCAACTGCTCTGCTCCGTCTGTATTCATAGTGATTTCAATGGTCTGCAAACCGGCATCAATCACGGTTTCCAGCAATGGATTGATCACCTCAAAGTTCACGCCGCGCATAATACCGATGATCGGCTGTTGTTTGAATTTGGCTAAGTTCATCTATTCCTCGTCTGCGCCGACCAGGCTTTCGTAAAATTCCCGGTAGTTTTCCTTTTTATCGCCATTACGCAAGGCCATCGCCGCCCGCGGATGTTCATCCAGGATACCGGTGATCATGTAGGGAATAATATAGCCCCATTCAATTTTTTCCCGCAGGGGTACAAATTCCTTAGAGATCACATCCAGGATCGGACGAATGTCAAATTTGGGATTTTTCAGGAAGCTCATGATCAGTTCCAGCGGACAGTTGCCGGCCGCGCGGCCGAGGCCATAAATAGTCGCGTCCACATAATTGGCATCATGGATAATAGCTTCAATAGTGTTACCAAAAGCCAACTGCTGGTTGTTATGAGCATGTATGCCCACTTCTTTCGTTTTCAGGATGCTCTTAGCCTTCTTGATCAGGAATTCGGTAGTCTCCTGGTACAAAGCGCCAAAGCTATCCACAATATAAATCACTTGTGCTTTACATTCTTTTTCCAGCTGCTGCAACGCTTCAGTCAGTTCATTATCCAACGCCCGGGAAATCGCCATAATATTCACCGTCGTTTCATAACCTTTATCCGCAAAATGATTTACCAAATAAATAGCTTTATCAATGTCTTTGACATAGGAAGCCACGCGGATCATCGCTACCGGACTGTCTTTGCGCGGCTTAATATCTTCAACATCCACCCGGTCCACATCCACCATTACGGATATTTTAGTCTTTGACTCAATTCCATCGATGACTTTCCTGATATCATCATCTTCGCAGAATTTCCATATCCCGTAATCCTTGGCGCTAAAAAGCCTTTTGGAATTCTTATATCCTATCTCCATATAATCAACCTTAGCTTCGGAAAGGGCTTTATACACTTCACGCACGAAACGGTGATCAAAATTATGGTTATTGATCAACCCCCCATCCCTGATGGTACAATCCAATACTTTAATTTTATCTCTGAACATCCCTCCTCCTCGTTTATTAGTCTCGTCATTCGGTTGCGGCTTCGAGGCCCGATTAAAGCTTTCTTTTCGGGTTTCGTCTCCGTACACCGTATACCGAGTTCACTTTACCCCTCTACCACTCTACCACTGTATTTAAAAACTAGATAAAAGAATATTATTGAATTAGCCTATTGTTTTATGCCATAATTAAAAAGACTTTAACCCTAAAAACTAGCGACCAGTCACTAGCGACTAGTTACTAACTTGAAGTATAGGAATTTCAATCCTATACTTGATTACACGGATTTCCAAAAGATTACACCGATTACAAGCCTAGTCGCTGATAAAAATCTCTGTAATAATCTGGGTAATCAGTTAGCGGAACGAAGTGGAGCCTAACTTGAGGTGTTTCCCATGATCACTACTAATCCTTTTACTCCGCAATCCGGCTGGGAGCCTAAAATATTCGGCGGACGCGAAGAACAAGTACAGCATTTCCTGAAAACCATGGAAGAAGCGGTGCTGAGCCGGTCTAATCACATGGTCATTATCGGACAGTGGGGTATCGGTAAAACCAGCCTGCTTAAACAATTTAAGAAAATTTCACAAGAACAGGGTTACTTAGCCAGTTTTTGCCCGATCAGCCAGGCAAAAGAACGTTCCTCAACTACAGCAGCCGTCAATCTTATCATGCAGGAAATACTAAACGGATTCCCTAAATCCATCACCGAATCCAAGCCGGCCAAGCAAAAACTACAGTCGCAGGTATTGTTTACGCAATTTTTATTGGAACTTTGGCCGCAACTTAATACGAGGCTCGCGGTAGTACTGCTGGATGATGTGCAAAACATGGCCACTGTATCCACTGTTATTGACCTCCTCCGCGCGGTTTTAAGCAAGGAGGAAGTCATTAGTCGGACCAGGTTCTTATTCGTACTGGCCTCTACGACCGAGGGTTGGGAAAATTTTATCAATAAGCATGATCCTATCGGTCGTTTTTTCCGGCGGCGCGAAATGATCAACGATTTAACCGCTGCCGAGACACAATCGGTAATTACCAACACCTTGGCCGGTACAGGTGTGTCGTTTGACCAGGAAATCATCAAAACCATATACCGCTATACGCAAGGACACCCTTATGAACTGCAATTGCTAGCCAGCCATCTTTTTGAAGCCCAATTACAGGGTAAAGTGACGATGAGTGAATGGCTGCCCGCCTTTAAAAATACCTTGCGTGAACTGGGCAAGGATTATTTCCAGAGTTTGTTCGAGCGAGCAAGCGACCGGGAAAAAGAAGTGTTGTTAGTACTGGCAGAGTCTAAAGCAGCATTGCCGCAAAGTGAGATTAGAAGGATAATGATCGTGGAAAAGCATGCTAAAAACTTCCCCGTGGCCAATATAAAAAACTTCCTGTATCGCTTGCATGACAAAGGGCTGGTCAAGCGCCTGGCCAATGGCAATTTCCAGATACTCGACCCGATTTTTGGAGAATATGTTAAAAGCAATTACGCTGATTAGAAGAACAGATTTCGCGGATTAGAGCATTTATCCACCTAATCTGTATTTCGAATCCGCGCCTGTCCCCGCAGTTTTGACCCGTTTATCGGGGTCAGCAGGGAATAATCGTTTCATCTCACCGCGGGATTATATTTTAAGCTGTTCGGGAGGCATGAACATTCAAAAGCAATATTGAATTTGGCTATTTTGCCCTGGTTTTTCAGTTCGAAGAGCCGGGGCACCATTTTATCCCGCAAACTAACCGGATCTATAGTATTAATATAAATCTTGGTTCCGCCTTCAAAGCCGGCCGGAGTATTCACCCGCCACTTAATCAGGATATGCCAAGGCATGGCAAAATCAGCGTCTAACGGCTTATAATACCACTCTTCATTGCAGGGTATACGGGAGCCCATAGCAGCATGGCAACCATGGACAATATCGCTGAAACCTTTTATTTCTTCATCGCTTAATTCCCAGATATTTGAATACAGGCTCTTGGAATAGACCGCAATAGTAGGATACCGGTGCCCGAAATCGGCAAAAGCCACGGCATAATCGTTCTCGGCAAAGACCAGGTTCTGATAGCCGGCATAATTAGCTGCCAGTTCATTGTAAATATTGGGATTGCTCCGCACTAATTCACTTTCTTCCTCAATAGATGTCCCCCATTCATCAATCGCTACTAATTGTTTATGTAAGTGATCAAAACTGGCGCCAGCGCTGGAAAGCCAGTTTTGGAACACGCTGATATACCTTACATAGCGGTTATTCTGGTGGATCGCCTTAATAGCCTCAATCGTAAATTTAATATACAAAAAATGCTCTTCCGGGGTAAGTTCGCCGGAGGAACATAGTTGGGAATCATATTCAGCGGTATCAGTATAATGTTTATTGGCCACGACCAGCTCATGACTGCCGCCGAAAAAGGCATCAGCCATGTCTAGTTTGACTTCCCGGCTAATTTTCTGCGGATCTTTACCTAACAGGGTTATTTTCATATCAATTATTTTAAAAACATGGTCCTGGCCAGCTTGGGTGGACAGGTAGCTGTTCTTCCAGTTTACCAGCTCCAGCGGCAGGCAAAAAGCATAGTTCTTAACCCAATAATCATAGGAGACTATTTCAAATAAATTAGGGATGCGCCGCAATAAGGGAACGGTTTTACTAAGATCCTGGGCCGCGACCTTATATAATATTTTATATTTATCGTTTTCTTTGATCAGCCGTGATTTTTCCGGAGGAGTATTTAAGTAATTAGCCGCGCAGAAATTGCAGTAATCCTCCAGCGTATGCCTTTCGATCTTTTTGGCGTTTTTAGGTATTTCATTAGTAATGGGTTTGCCGGCCCGGCCAGGCACGGTCCATACTTCGGTACCGGTGAATGGGTTTAATTGTTTGATGGTGCCGTCAGGCATTTTGTCGAGGTACTTGCCGGTGATCGGCCGATTATTGGCCATACCTACTCCTCTGGCGTTCAAAATTGGATATAAACCCGCTCTTCTATTTTAAGAACGAGCCTTCCACAAAAACCCCTCGCTTGTCCCTCTCTAGCGGATAACTCTGGCCAGAAATAAAGAGGGACTGGGTGAACAGCTTTATTTTACTTAAAAGCAACCCATTTTTCAACTAATAATTGCTTATTTCTTCTTTTCTACACTGATGATCTTAAATTTAAAAATAAACTCTTTCTTTACCCCTTTGATCTCTAGCGGGAAATATAAGCCAAACTCCTTACCTAGATATGTTTTGGCGTCATTGGGAAACAATGGTACAATATCCCAGCCGTAAACCAGGTCATTAGCCCGGAAAAAGATATTTTGCGCGGGGATGATGGTCTCGGAGATCGACAAGCCAGGGGGCACCATTACCGCAGCTTGTGGAGCAAAACGGTCAGCAAAGCGAATATTACTAGAAACTATCCGTAAACTCGCGCCACCTGGAGAAATATACGATATTTCATCATAATTCACCTTGATCCCATTCAGAGTCTTGTTTTTCAATTCAAAATTTATACTTTTGTCATCCACCAAGAAGTTGAGATCTATATCCTCATCACTATAAGTAAGAGTGTCAGCCGGAACAGGCGCTTGCATTTTGATACCCCACGTAAGCACACTGGGGGCGCAACCTGTTAATAGTATCAAGTAGAAAATGATGGCTAAACTCTTAAGCTTATACATATTTTACCTTATCCCTCTACCACTTTACCACTTACCACTCTATCACTCTACCACTCTACCACTGTTTTACTTCCCCAGTACGCATAATTTATTCGCCTCATCCACACACCATATTTTCCCGTCTTGCCGGGCAGCCCGCTCATTGATCCACTTTTGCGGGTCAGGCTCAGGTATAAAACCGCCTTTGAGCGCTGCAGCATCGGGTAATTGGGAATAAAGGTATATCTTGATCTTGGAATCTTTGAACAGCTTAATTACCCGGTCAGTCTTCCACATGAACAATTTAAAATTTTTATCCACAAAACTTATCCACTCGGACAGGGGCCTATTAAGATACTTCACCAGGGTATCCCAGAACAGTTCCATGGATTCCGGATCCGGGCAGATACCTCGAATATGACCCGGCACTTCCGGGCGTCCATTACAAGGGGCAATAACCAGGGCTTCGCCTCCTGACTGCAGCGCTCCTTTGATGACCATGTCAAAACCATTCTGCACATAATAAAGGGTTTCGCTGGCAGGCGGCCCGCCTGGAGATTGGATCAGATATTTTGTTTTGTCCACTGTAAAACCAAGAAATTTATCCACCGCCGCAGTGACATCCTGGCAGACGAGGTCCGGATCGCCGCAATCGATCCAGAATATTTTATCTTTCTGGCTGACCATATCCAGTCCGAAAGTAATTACTGCTGCTTCCTGGAGTTGGCCGCCAGCCAGGTCATAGAGGTATTTTTCACTTATCTTGCGGCACTGCTTGTTGTCTTGGGAAAAAGGATTGTTCTGGCGGGATTGATCCTGGTGCCAGGCATTCTTGCCAGCCACAGAATCATGATGGCGCAATGCCAGTTTGTGATTAGTCTGGATAGAAGCGTGGGCAGACAAGCCGGGAACAATGTGCTTATCAATACAGGAATAACCGTTCATATAATGATACTTGGCTTCATGGCCATGCACTCTGATCGGACAGGACAGCCACATTTTATGGATATGAACCGGGGTGCGATAGGTGGTATCCCCCAGGTAAATGTAGTCTTCCTGGCGCTCACAATAATTAGGGAATATTTGATATTTTAATTTTAGTTCAGCGGCATACTGGTTTATCCAGGCCGTGATATTCTTGGCATAGATTTCCGGATGGTGAGAGCCGGTAGCGATAAATATAAATACTTCAGCCGGTTGCCCCGCGGCAATCTCGGCCAGAAGACAGGAAATTATCTGTTCCTGTAACCCGAGCCGCAATTCGTCAGACACCACAAGCCCTACCCTTTGGTCTTTGACCACCGCACGCAGTTTAGGCCGGTTTTTCGGGGTTTGAAAACTTTGCCGGATGATCTCACCGGGGGTCCCGGGTAGAGCCTGGCTTACCTTGGGTTTGATCAAGGGGCCAGCTAGAAATTGATCCTGGACATCCAAACTGATCTTATCTTGGCCGTAAGTTAATTCTATTTTCACTTCAGTCAGTCCTCCTGTTCTAATATATTATCTCTAGCCGCAAATACGGGTTACGCGGCTGTTTCTCTATGGGTCTAACAGGGTTAGTCTCGCACCTCGTCTGGAAAGTTAGAGATGATCCCTGAGACATCTAATTGCCGGCACATGGCGGCCTGTTTTTTAGAATTCACAGTCCAGACATAGACTTCCAGGCCGGCAGCCTGGGCCAGGGAAACTTTTTTCTGACTTACTTCTTTGATATTACTAGAAATTGCGCAGGCTTTCAGTTTCAGAGCCGTTCTTAATACTTTGGGAAATGGCTGCCGGATATGCAGTACCGCTATGGCTATCTGCCGATTCTTGCTCCGCAAATAGGCTAAAGCCGGCCAGTTGAACGAGCATACTAGTGGTGGATATTTCAGTTTAAATTGTCTCAATAATTTGACCAACGCCTCAACCAGCGGGTGATAATCTTTATCGTCATGATACTTCAGTTCTATCATCAATTGCGGACCACCATAACAATTTTTTAAAAGCTCAGCCAGAGTCGGAATGCTTGCTCCCGGTACGGCCTTAAATTGCTTCAGTTCAGCCAGAGTGTGAGCCGCAAGCTGGCCATAGCCATTCGTGGTTCTTTCCAGCGTCTGGTCATGAAATACTACTACTTTCCGGTCCTTGGTTAGTTGTATATCCAGCTCAAATCCGTCCACCCCAAGCTCATGAGCCTTAGCAAACGCCAATATAGTGTTTTCCGGATACTGGCCGGAAAATCCGCGATGGGCAAATACTTTCACCCTATTAGACCTCCTTTGTGTCTCTGTGCCTATTACGCCTTTAGGCCTAACCACGAACGACTAATGGCTCTTTCCATCAACTATTAACTTTCTTCTACCACTTATCACTTTACCACTTACCACTCTATCACTGCTCTCCGTTTTTATTCCACTGTTACTGATTTAGCCAGATTGCGCGGCTGGTCCACATCGCACCCGCGGCGCTCGGCAATATGATAAGCTAACAACTGCAGCGGGATCACATTAAGCAGCGGCGATAATATTTCCAGGGTTTCCGGCACAAAAAAGACATAATCAGCTTTCTTCTTAATACTTTCATCCCCTTCAGTCGCCAGAATAATGACGATACCAGCGCGGGCTTTGACTTCTTCAATATTAGACAGTATTTTTTCATAGGTTTTGCATTTGGTGGCAATAGCCAGAACCGGCATATTTTCATCGATCAAGGCAATCGGGCCATGTTTCATCTCGCCGGCCGGATAACCTTCAGCATGGATATAGGAAATTTCCTTAAGCTTTAAGGCTCCTTCCAGGGCAATCGGGTAATTAACATTGCGTCCCAGGTAGAGAAAATCAGTTTTTTTGAAAAAGTCCTGGGCAATTTTTATTATCTCTCCAGCAGTGGCCAGGATTTTTTCCACCTGGGAAGGTATATGCATCATTTTTTCAATGATCGTTTGCGCTTCTTCCTTAGACATAATACCTCGCCTGCGTCCCAGATACAAGAGAATAATATATAGCGCTGTTAATTGCGCGGTAAAAGCCTTGGTGGAAGCAACCCCGATCTCTGGTCCAGCATGCGTATAGATCGTACCATCGGCGGCCCGGGTAATGGTACTGCCAACCACGTTGCAGATAGACAAAATTTTACTGCCTTTAGTTTTGGCTTCACGCAAACCGGCCAAGGTATCAGCTGTTTCGCCTGATTGCGAAATAACGATGACCAGTGTTTGGCAGTCAATGATCGGGTTACGATAGCGAAATTCACTGGCCATATCCACCTCACTGGGGATCCGCAGATAATCTTCAAATAAATACTTGCCGACCAGGCCGGCATGGTAACTGGTGCCACAGGCCACGACAAATATTTTATTGATGTTCTGGACATAATCAGGTTCCAGTTGCACTTCTTCCAGGAATATTTCACCTTCCTCCGGCATAACCCGTCCGCGAAAAGTATCGAGAATAACCTGGGGCTGTTCAAATATCTCTTTCAGCATGAAATGCTTGAACCCTGCTTTTTCAGTTTTGATCGGATCCCAAGTAATGACGTTTACCTTTTTCTTGATTTCCTGGCCTGCTTTATCATAGATAATGATTCCAGCCACGGTCAGTCTGGCAGAATCACCATCATCAAGGTAAATCACTTTCCTGGTATGCTGGAGGATCGCCGGCGCGTCACTGGCAATAAAATATTCCCCTTCCCCAACACCCAAAATCAAAGGGCTGCCATTACGGGCAGCAACAATGGTAGCCGGGTCTTTTCTGGAAATAACGCCTAAAGCATAGGAGCCTGCTAATTCTTTTAACGTCTCCCGCAGAGCTTTGTGCAGATCACCCTGATAATGCTTCTCCAGCAAATGCGCCACTACTTCAGTATCGGTTTCACTCTTAAAGATATGCCCTTCTTTGAGCAATTGTTTTTTCAGCAGATGGTAATTTTCAATAATACCATTATGCACGACTACCAGATCCCCGGTGCAGTCAGTATGCGGATGAGCATTTTCTTCACTGGGTTTGCCGTGTGTAGCCCAGCGGGTATGACCAATGCCAACGATCCCGGCTAACGGGTTTTTCTTGACAGTATCTTCCAAATTGGCAAGCTTGCCGGCACTGCGCCGCAACTTAATCTGACCATCCTGCAACACCGCAATTCCGGCTGAATCATAACCGCGGTATTCCAGCCGCTTTAATCCGTCAATAAGTATACTAACCGCATCTTTTTTCCCAATATAGCCAACAATACCGCACATAATTCCTCCAAAAAAATGACAAATTTCAAATTCCTATACTATGAATTACCAATAACCAATGACAAATTGTTATTGGAATTTGGGATTTAAGAGATTTATTTGTCATTTGGATTTTGTCATTTGATATTTACTTTATTAAAAGCACCATTTCCTTAACCGCTCTAGCCAACCCCACAAAAACCGCGCGGGAGATAATGCTGTGGCCAATGTTCAATTCTTGCAGGCCCTTAATACGAGCTACTGGCTGCACATTGCTATAATTCAAACCGTGGCCAGCATTGAGACTTAATCCCAGGTTTAAGGCCAGAGCCGCGGCTTGCTGCAACTTCTTCAATTCGCCGGCTCGTTGTTTCTTTTCCTGGGCCTGCACATAAACACCAGTATGCAACTCAATCGTATCTGCGCCGACCTCAGCGCTGGCTTTGACCTGTTGCCGGTCGGCAGCAATAAATAAACTGACCAGGATACCTTTATGATGAAACCGGGTTATGGCTTTTTTCAGCTTGTTCTTTTCCCGCCAGACATCTAACCCGCCTTCAGTCGTGAGCTCTTTTCTTTTTTCAGGTACCAGGGTGACCATATCCGGATCGATCTTTAAAGCAATACTGATAATTTCTGCCGTAGCCGCCATTTCCAGATTTAACTTAGTCTGAATAGACCAGCGTAAATTATAGACATCCGCGTCCTGAATATGCCGGCGGTCTTCGCGCAAGTGCACTGTAATACCGCACGCGCCGGCTTTTTCAGCTATCTTGGCGGCTTCCAGCAAGCTCGGCTCAACACCCCCCCGCGCCTGCCTGATGGTAGCTATATGATCTATATTGACGCATAAAATAGTCACTATACGACTCCAAATTCCAAGTATAGGATTGAAATTCCGATACTTCAAGGCTTACTGAATTTGTCTAAAATACTTTATCAGCCTTTCGGCTTTCTCTCTATCTTTTAGCAATAATGAAGTCTCATTGTTATATTTCAATCCATTAAACGAATAATTATGACTTCCCGCAATAATGGTTTCTTCATCTATGATCAAGACCTTACTGTGTGTTATCCTCTCTGGTTTATCAAATCTTACATCTATGCCGGCAGCCTTTAATTTTTCATATACTTTTTGATTCGCCGGTCCTTCTTCTTCCATGTATTCGGGCTTTGGATATTCTAAAACCACATGGACATCAACACCTCTTTTGTGCGCTTCTATAATATCCTCAAATAACCGGTTAGAATAAGCGTCTTGATAATCATAAAGAATAAATAAGTAAGCGATCAGATAAATTGACTCTTTAGCATTTTGTATCTCTCTATGCGCTACTTGGAAGTACTCATCATTTAAAATAAGCTCGCTCTGTAATCCTGTTGTGGCGCATCCTGAAAAAGTCGTCCCTATTATCAAAAGTAAAACTAATACTATCCATCTTCTCATTAGACTAAAGCCCGCTCCCTGTAATTCAACACACTCGCCAGCGTAAGCGGATTAGTATCCTCAATATCAACTGAGCTCCAGGCGTCCATCATATAGCGTTCAACATAATCATACGGTAAAAATCCGTAACCCTTCTGCCCCCATTTATCAGACCAGGAGTTCTTAAATTTAATAACTTTCTTTTTATCATCGTAACCTACCGGGCAAATCGCATGGCCGCCCAGGGCGGGTTCATTTTTTTTAGGCATTGGCACAATGCCGGTTTTAGTTTTCATCATCCCTTCAAAAACTTCAACCCCGATAACGCAAGGCCCCTTACTGGCCAGGCTCAAGCGCAGTTCATTAAGGTTAAGTATGCGCGCGTAAGTCATAACGCAAAACTTTTTTGCGTTGACTGCCGCGCCTTCTTTTGGTTTATCTTTCTGATGCGGCGCGTATGGCCAAAACTTTTCCTGACAAACTCCTTTACTTTCAAGAATCTGCATAGCCGCGCGAATGGTCGTGCCTTCTTCTCGCGGCATACCATCAATTTTTTTACATTCGCTATAAACAAACCGCGGGGAAAGTTCCACTAACTTTTTATAATCAAGTAACTCCTGATATTCCTTCATGCCGGAAGCTATGGCAAAGCTAACGCAAGTCCCTTCGTCTCCTTGATCCCTTACCGGCGATAGCTTCGGCGTATAATCAATTTTCTTAGGCAGTTTTATAACCGGCAAATACGCCCGCATTAAATAATCCCTGTCGTCAAACTTATCTTTGATACATCCAAATTTACTCATGCTCTACCTCCACAGTTATAGTTTTTACTATTTTCTTTTACCAAAGGTCAATATCTGGCTGGCCCGGAAGTTTACCATTATAACGGCGAAACCTGATCTGCTCTTTTCGCCATACTTTTCTCAAGGTTATTTCTGGTTTAGTTTTTCACTTCTAATTTTCCGCCTAAGGGAAGACCAGGCGAAAGTGTTAAAAGTCCTATAATTCGTTTAAATTGTCGCCTTATTTTCAGTATTTTCAGTGTCCTAAATAATATTTAACATAAACCCAGAGCAACCAGGCTAACAAAAAGGAAATAAGCTTTACATCCAGGTTGCTGATCATGTCCCGACGGTTAAAACTGGGGCGTAGTTGCCAGTGGAAACGCTGGCTGGAGGCGCTGGTATATAAATTAGTAATCTCTTTTTCCAGAGTATCTATGGCTAAATTAGACAATATTTTTTTATCATGCACCAGTGAAATATCCCCGGTCTCTTCACTGACAACAATGACCGCAGCATCGGTTTCTTCAGTCAAACCTAACGCGGCGCGGTGCCGGGTACCGACTGATTTAGGCAGGTTAGGGTTCCTGGATAGCGGCAAAATACAGGCCGCGGCCGCAATACGGTCAGGCCTGATGATCACCGCCCCGTCGTGCAAAGGCGAGTTCGGGGTAAAGATAGTCCCCAGCAGCTCAGCGGTAACTTCGCTGTTGATCTTGGCTCCGCTTTCAATATAATTTCTCAGTCCAGTAGCTCTCTCCAGAGCAATGATCGCGCCCATTTTTCTAGCCGCACAGACCTCGATCGCTTTGCCTATTTCTGTGACAAACTCCGGCCGCAGGAAAATATTGGCAAAGCGGTTAGCTCCTATCTGGGCCAGGGCGTTGCGCAGCTCTGGCTGAAACACAATGATGGCCGTAATCACGCCGATGGTCCAGAAACCGCCCATAATCCAGCGCAGGACCGGTAACTGCAGTATCTGCGCAAAGATCGTGACCATAGAAAGAATGATCAATCCCTTTAAAACCTGTACGGCCCGAGTATCTCGGATAAGCATGAATAGTTTATAAAATAAAAAGGTCACAATAATTATGTCTACGGTTCCGCTGGCAACATCTTTGATGATGAATGGTATTTCCAGCATCAGTCACCCCAATTATTTTTTATAGTGGTAAGGACTTTAAGCATTTCTTTGGTAGCTTTCACATCATGCACCCGCAGTATATTCGCTCCTTGCAGATAACCCCAGGCCGCGGCCGCCAGGCTGCCGTTCAGGCGGCCGGCCAACCCTGTACCTAATATTGTGCCGATCATTGATTTGCGCGACGCCCCCAGAAGCACCGGCGCTCCGAGCGATCTAAACTCTGACAACTTGCGCAGCAATTCCAGATTATGTTCCAGAGTTTTACCAAAACCTAGGCCCGGGTCAATAATAAGTTTTTCCCTGGATATTCCCTGATCAACCGCCAGTTGGATTCTTTCTTTCAAGAACTGGAACACTTCACCAACTACATCCTGATAATGAGGCTTCTTCTGCATCTGCCGCGGCGTTCCCTGCATATGCATTAAGACTACCTTGGCTTTATATTTGACCGCCACTTTGGCCATTTTCCGGTCAAAACGTAAAGCTGATATATCGTTAATTATTTCTGCGCCATGGTCCAGACAGACACTGGCTACTTCGGATTTATAAGTATCGATCGATAGCGGTATTTTAATTTTGTTGACGACGGCTTTTAGCGTGGGCAAAACCCGGGCTAATTCTTCCTTAACTGACACCGGCGCGCTGCCGGGACGACTAGATTCTCCTCCGATATCAATAATATCCGCTCCTTCTCGCGTCATTTCCAGAACCCGGGCAATAGCCTGCCTGGAAGCCAAATATTTGCCGCCATCGAAAAAAGAATCAGGAGTAATATTAAGAATGCCCATAATCTGTACATTTTTTACCGGCCGGTAATAATTATCAATTATTTCCCTGAGGCCGGGAGCCACTTGTTTAAGGCCAAATGGCTGACCGGTCAATTTGCAGAGTAATTTGCGGTACTGGGCCGGCGTCCCGATCAGCAGTACCGGAGCGCGGCCGCGCTGGAGAGACATTACCGCTCGTGAACAGGCGGCTTCAGCTCCCAGGGAAAGCATTTCCTGTTTCAGGATATTGGCGGCGCGATGATCGAGCTGTTCGATCTTTATTACTAGTAAGTCAGCTTTGTCGGCCATCAGCTTAATACCATAAGGGTCTACGCCTATTTTGGCCATTTCCTTTTTAATATCCGCGACTGCTAATACTCTCGCTGAAGGCATAATACCACCCTGGAAGCAAATTCGAAATACGAATATCTAAACAAATTTGATATTTGAAATTGTTTAGTATTTAGAGCTTAGTATTTATTTGTTAATTAAGGATAGTGCTTCGGCTCTGGTCCGGGCATCTTTCAAGAAGATCCCCCGCATGGCGCTGGTAATGGTCTTAGAGCCGGGTTTCTTGACTCCCCGCATAGTCAGGCAGAAGTGCTCTGCTTCAATGACGACCAGCACACCCTGAGGCCTGACGGCTTTCATGATTGTATCAGCTATTACCATAGACAACCGTTCTTGCAGCTGCGGGCGCCGGGAAACTGTATCCACCACCCGGGCGATCTTAGATAACCCGGTTAGTCTCCCTTTTTGCGGCAGATAAGCGACATGGGCCTGGCCGAAAAAAGGCACCAGATGATGTTCACACATGGAATATAACGGTATATCACGAACTAATACTATTTCTGAATAGTCTTCCTTTTCATAATATACTTCCAGGTCTTTGGCTGGATCGCGATGTAGTCCGGCAAAGATCTCCTCATACATATCTGCCACCCGCCGGGGCGTGCCTAGCAAACCTTCGCGCCGCGGATTTTCACCGATCGCTTCCAGGATGGCCCGGACCGCTTTTTCAATTTTTGGTTTGTTTACCCTATCAGAGATAGAAAACTCTATTTTCTTTTTTCTCAATCTTTTAAAATTCTTAAGCATTAAGCTAGACCCCTAACCGGGTTTATCTTTACCTCTTCTTTCGCCGGATTAGCGCCGTTCACCGGCGGTAATTTCTTACCGCTGAGAATAAGCTCTACCTCATCGCCGACCAATACTTCTCTTTCGATAAGTTTGGCGGCCAGCAAGTTCAACTTATCAATATTATCTTTTAGCAGTTTCTGGGCCCTGACCAAAGCCTGGTCAATGATCCCTTTTTCTTCAAAATCGATCATTTCCGCGGTTTTTTCGCTGTAGGCTTTTTCCCGGGCGATGTCTCTTCCCAGGAAAATTTCTTCAGCTGGTTTTTGCAAGGTCAGCGGCCCGAGTTTCGCGCTCATGCCATATTCTCTGACCATTTTACGGGCTAATTCCGTAGCCTTGGATAGATCATTGTGCGCCCCAGTGGTTACTTCATTAAAAATCAGCTCTTCAGCAACCCGGCCGCCCAGCAATACTGAGAGCCGGTCCAAGATCTCTCCCTTCGTGGTTAAATAACGGTCCTCTAAAGGTAACTGCAGAGTATACCCCAGAGCCGGACCACGAGGAATAATAGACACCTTATGCACCGGATCAGTCCCGGGAATAAGCTTGGCAATAAGGGCATGCCCGCTTTCATGATAGGCGATAATCTTCTTTTCGCGATCGCTGATCAAGCGGCTCTTACGCTGCGGACCGGCAATTACGCGGTCAATAGCTTCTTCCAAATCTTCCATTTCTACTGCTTCTTTTTCTTTGCGCGCCGCTAATAAGGCAGCTTCATTAACTAAGTTGGCTAAATCCGCCCCGACAAATCCGGGAGTGCGCCGGGCAATAACATTCAAATCGGTTTCCTTGGCTAATTTCACGGTGCGGGTATGCACTGCTAATATCTCCTCCCGGCCTTTCAGATCGGGACTGGCCACAGAAATATGACGGTCAAAACGACCTGGTCGGAGCAGCGCCGGGTCTAACACATCCGGCCGGTTCGTGGCCGCGATCAAGATGACCCCTTCTTTAGTATCAAACCCATCCATCTCTACCAACAACTGGTTGAGGGTCTGCTCCCGTTCATCATGCCCCCCGCCGATACCAGCGCCGCGGTGACGGCCCACGGCATCTAATTCATCGATGAATAACAGGCAGGGAGCGCTGCGCTTGCCCTGTTCGAATAAATCCCGTACCCGGGAAGCGCCAACGCCAACAAACATTTCCACGAACTCGCTGCCGCTGGAGGAAAAAAACGGTACGCCAGCCTCACCGGCTACGGCTTTAGCTAACAGGGTTTTGCCTGTGCCCGGGGACCCGTATAATAAAACGCCCTTGGGGATCTTTCCACCCAGCCGCTGGAACTTTTTAGGGCTTTTTAAAAAAGCAATGATTTCCTGTAATTCTTCTTTCACCTCGTCTATCCCGGCTACATCTTTAAAGGTTATCTTTTGTTTTCCGGCGCTGGTTTGCAAGCGCGCTTTACTACGGCCAAAAGACATCGCCTGTTTGCCCCCAGCTTGCATCTGTTTCATCATAAACAGCCAGAAAGCTATTATAAGAATGAACGGGCCAAAAGACCAGATAAAATTATTAAAGTAAACCCACCAGGTCTTTTCCGTTTCACCGCTAAAAGTCACGCCGTGCGCTTCTAAATCCCTGACCAGGTCAGGATCATTGACTGGAGTGGTACGGAATGCGGATTCTTTTTTCTCTTCATCATAGTATTTACCGGAGAGGCTATTATTCTTATTGTCAATGACGACCTTGATCACCCGGTCAATCTTGATCATCTGTTTAAACGCGCTATAGGGCAGATCAGTAACTTGTTGTTTCTTGCCCAATTGTTGTGATAAGGCGGTAAGCCCGATGATCAATAATACCCAAAAAGATAAGCCCTTCATAAAATTCTTCAATTTAAGACACCTCTATTTCTAAGATAGTTTTGGTCTGCCTGGTAACTTTAACCCGGTTATCAATTCGCCCCAAGGTACACATACTGACCATCCCTTTTTCATCCACAATCATTGGTACCTGATTACGCTCGCCGGGAGCGATTTTTTGCTCGATAAAATAGTCTTTCAATTTTTTTGTTCCAGCCAGGCCAAATGGCTGGAAACGATCTCCCGGCCGGCGGGTACGCAGGCATAATTGCCCGCTAATAGCTGCCGCATCCAGGAAAGTCAGGCGTTTACTTTTGCGGAGCGTGAATCCGGTTGTTTTCTGATAGCTGCGGATAACCACCTGCAAGCCCAGATCAGGTATCCGGGTCACTCCCGGCGCTGACAAAGCCCACATGGCAGCGCGGTTAGCCTTCTTTATCTGGGCGCCAGTTGAAAAAATGAGTTTACTATATTCCCGCCGGCACCACAGGTCATCACCCAGCGGCAACTGTTTAACCGGGCCTGTAGCACCGGCCAAATTCAGGATCTTTTCCACCTGTTCAAAAGGCAGCGGAGCAATAAGCCTAACCAAGCGGCGCTGTAACCAAACCGGCCGCTGCAAAAACCGCTTAATATTCAAGACCGTTGCTCCGGCTTTTTGTTCCAGACATTTTGCTTTTTCCTGCCTAGCCTGCTGCTGTAAAAAATTATCTTCTTCTCTTTCTAAAGCGCTTAGCTGCAGAAGATGTTGATAGATTTGCGGATTATAGCGCCTGACTAATTCCGGTAATAATTTAAGCCTGATCCGGTTGCGCAGGTAATTGGTTTTCAGGTTTGAAGAATCGGTCCGGAAAAGCAACTTGTTTTGTTTGGCAAAGAGCTCAATATCTTTCCGCCAGATGGATAACAAGGGACGTACGATTTTGCCCCGTGCTACCGGCATTCCGGCTAATCCTGTTTTTCCAGCGCCCCGCAACAAGAACAGCAGGACTGTTTCTACCTGGTCATTGGCATTATGAGCCATGGCGATCTTTTCGGCCTTGATTGCGGCTGCGGTTTTTTCCAAAAAATCATAGCGCAACAGTCGTGCGGCTTCTTCAATTGACCATCCCTGCTGACGGGCATATTTCCTGACCTCCTGTTTTTGCCGATGGAAGCAAACTTCATATTTCCCGGCCAACTGCCGGACAAAAGCTTCATCTTGATCAGATTCCTTACCGCGCAGGGAATGATTGAAATGAGCCACCTGGAGAGTCCAGTGGTATTTTGGCCTGAGTATCCAGAGCAGATGGAATAATAAAACCGAGTCAACGCCCCCTGATACTGGCACCAGGACCGTCTCACCTGCTTTTAAAAGACCATTCTTTATAATCGCTTTTTCCACTTGATTCAGTAGCATAAATCTTATTTTACCACCAACTATCAACTATGAACTATCAACTGTATTTATATAGCTGGGGCGAGAGTTGAACTCGCGACCAACGGCTTATGAGTCCGCTGCTCTACCAACTGAGCTACCCAGCCTAAGTATAGAGCTTCACAAAATCGTTCAGCTCTTGATTGCCAGAGATTTAATATAGATTCCGGAGATTATTACCGCCTGAAACAGAATTTTGTAAAGAGCTCCGGATTAAAATAAGGAAGGCAAAAAGGGCCGCCTTCCTTCAGGTACCTATTTTAGCAAAGTTTTTGCCCTAAGGCAAGAGGTTTTTAACCTAAATTTGGGGGTTAAACAATTTCACTCTGATTCCTAACCTCAATCATGATGAAACTGCGCAAGGCAGTGAGGTCATACGGATTCAACTGGCCAAAAGCTAATCCTATCAAATAACACCGCTCCACCGGGTACAAGGCGCACCAGATCACTTTGACCGTAGAACAGATAAAAATATTCAACAATCCTGGCAGTTTAAAGGTGATGGAAAGCTCTGAACCGTCATTAAAACTGACCGGTGATTTGAGACAGCATCCGCCTTCGCTCAGGTTCACAAAAAAACACCTCTCAGAATGCATCAGGCTGTCAGTACTTTTACCGGCGAGTTGTGCTGGTCCTTCATATTTGATACGCGGGGCACTGCGGCGGTCAGGGCCGGTATATGTCTCGCTGGCCATAGGTGTTATCTCCTTATCAGCAAGGCCACTACTGTGACCATATTCCTGTAATCAGTTGCTTTATCATACCCGAAACCAACCATAAAATACAACCAGTTTATTTGCCAACCACCGGTATAATGCCACCGACTGTCTAATTTCTTCACCCGCGTCGGCTCATAGTAGGTACCGGCCCGCCAGTTTATTTGCAGATCTTGTCTGATACTCCAGAGATAATTACCTCCGATATGCAGGTCATAGACCCCTTTATCCTTGAATTCATATTTTTCTATACCAGAAACCAAACCAGAGCCCACCAGGACGGTATTATCCTGCTTACCCAGATAATTAGTATCCAAGCCAATGTTGCTTTCTGGCGCATATTCATAATTAACTCCGATTCCTAACCTAAGAGGTAAACTTACATTACGGTACCATTTTATTCCAGTATCAGTTTTGGTAGCTGCGGTCGCAAATTGCTTTTCTGCAAAATTAAAGGTGTGGTTAGGTTTGAAAACAGCTCCATAGGATAATTTATCACTACTTCTATAAAGCACTCCAAAATCGATAGTCGTGCCGCTTACTTTCTGCTCATCATCGATAGCAACATCATCAAGATGGATTATATTTGACGGATTGCTAAGGTAATAAACATCCAGCGGATATTTCATACGAATACTTTCTGCTACGCTATAAACATTGATATTAGCTCCCAAAGCCAAGTTACTCGCGACTTGCCATGAAATAGGGATTGAAAACGAGGTTATTTCCATTTTGAGCTGATATTTTTCCAAAGTAGTAGCTGGTCTCCTGATATTGGTATATCCGCTTATACTGCTATCAGGAGAGACTAAACCACTGAAATTCTGTTCTGCCGCATAAGGGACGTCATATACCACCCCCAGGGCAATATTAAAACAAGAACTCGCCCGGTGCGTGCGCCCGACCAGACCAGCAAAAAAATAGCTGAGCGGAAAGCTGTCCTTAGCGCCATTTTGGTCAAAATCAGTTGGCGCATTATTCAGCTCGCTCTTGGCCAGACCGGCATCCAGCGCGGCCGGAGAAAAGATCAACCCTGCCGGATTGTAATTAACCGCGTTCAGGTCATTCGACTTGGCCAAATAGGCGCCAGCCAGTCCGACAATCCTGTGGTCGCCAATGACATAACCGCCATAACCATTGTAATTTTCCAAGGCTGTGCCCTGCCCCACGCCACCCAAGACTAAAACCAGTACAGCCATTCCCCCTGTTTTTAAAGGCTTTCTCATTTTTTACCTTCTTTGTCAGTTTGCATCCTGGACTTAGCCTTTTTTATGTATTTTTCCGCTTTTACCGCTAATCTATCCTTAGGATTGATCTCTATCGCTTTTTCCCACTTATCAATCGCCCCCTGATAATCTTTCTTTTTATAGGCGAGCAATCCTTCCTGATAATATTCTTTGGCCGTTAACCGGTACGGGGTTGTTTTGATACTGATCTGGCTCTCCTGCTCTTTAGTCATTTCTTCAGCTTCGGCTGAGGAAGTAACCACATACGGGGTAATAAATACCATTAATTCTGTTTTTTCCTTGGTCATTCCTTGTTTCTTGAACAACCAACCGAGAATCGGAATATCTCCCAACAAAGGGATTTTGCTGTCAGAAAATGAATCATCGTCTTTGATCAGTCCGCCGATCACCACGGTTTGCCCATCTTGAACTACCACTTTTGTTTTGGCTTCACGATCAGCCAGTATAGGCGCATTCAGTTCGGCATTCGTGCCTAAGATCTTTTTGATACTAAGACTCACCTCTAAGGCCACGTCTTTTGCCGTATTTATACGCGGCGTAACCTTTAGCTCTATGGATATATTTTTGTAGTCATAAGTTTTTACGGTTTGCGTTTGCCCGGCTTCATCCCGGACAAAATGAACTTCTTTCAAAATAGGGACTTCTTCTCCTACTTTGATGGTTGCTTCCTGATTATTACTGGCCAGCACATGCGGCGTGGAAAGAATATTCACCTTTTGATCCGTAGCTAACGCCTGCAATAAAGCCGAGAGAGAATTATCACTTTTCAGCACAGAATACTTGAGCCCGTCACCGATAAAATTACCCACCCCAAAACTTTGCTGCAAGGTCCCGGACATCTCTGGATTGTTCTTTCCCCAACCCTGATTATAGGACCATTCGATACCAAGTTTATTCTCTTTGGTCAGGCTTACTTCGACTAGCAAAGCTTTTATGAGCACTTGCGCGGTCCGTACATCCAACTGCTCAATAATACGCTGAATCCGAGGATAATTCTGGTTTGCCGTGGTAATGATCAGGCTATTGGTACGGTCGTCAATAACCACATTAAACCCGCCGTCGATCACAGAACTAGCTCCCGGTTTAAGCAGATCATTAAGTATTTTAGCAATGTCGGCGGCTTTGGAATTCTGCAGGGAAAATACCTTGGTATTATCATTTGCCATAGCTGTTTCCCGGTCCAATTTAAGAGCCAGATCCTTGACCACCGCCAGATTATTTTGCGTAGTTATCACGATGAGAGCGTGCAGACGATTATCCGGAATGACCTCCAGGTAATTCACGATACGGGGCTTCGCGGTCAATAAGATCGCTTTAATTTTAGCCGCTAACGCGTTTTCCTCGCTATTTTGTAAACTGATAATTTCGATCCTGATCTCATCGCCATATATTGACACATCGATATTCTCCAAAACCTTAATGATCTTCTTAATGTTGGAGCCAACATCCGTTAAAATAAGAGAATTAGTTCGTTCATCAACAACCACATTGCCGTTGCGCGAAATGAGCGGCTGCAGGTCATTTTTCACTTCATTGGCGACAATATATTTCAAAGGTATGATCTGGGTAACGACCCGGTCATCGCCCACTTGTGTTGACTGCGTCGTCCTGATCTCGATGCTCTTCTGGGTCGCTTCGGTTTGGGTCACTACTTTCACTATGTTCCCATAACGGACCATGGTCAATCCTTTTATCTCCAATATTGACTGCAGCATATCCATGGCTTCGTCCACCGGAATGCGCTTATTACTGATCACCGTCACGTTACCCCGCACATTATCACCCAAAATAAAAGTAAGCCCGGTCACATCATTAAAAAACTTCAAGACCAGGCTGATCTCCGTATTCTGAAAATTCAGGGCAATGAGTGGTGATTTTTTTTCTTCCGTAGGTGATTCGGGAGCAGGTACCGGGGCCGCGGGACTAACCAGTGGCTGGGCCTCTAGCGGCTCCGGCGGTACTAAGTCAACCGCCGCCATTGGCTTTTGGTCAGGAGTCTGGTCAGCCGTCAGTGGCGCCACCATCAGGTTTAAATCAGGATTGTTTTCTTCTGTCGCTAAGGGCCGGAGCAGAACTAGAACAGCACCAATAGCTGCCGTAGTCATTATTGTCATCCTCTTAAATGATCTCAATATTTCCTCCTAGGCATATGGTTTACCGTATGGTTCTTATCTTTAACGTTATCTGGAACTGGCCTTCGTAATCAAGATCCACTATTTGCGCTTTTTCGTCGAGGCTGATAATCTTTGCCCCAGCCAGCTCATCGCCTATTTTATAACTGCCTCCGCTCCCGTTCCTTTGGTCGGTGATCAAGGCCGCAGTATTAGCACCGTCAAAAACAACGCCGCTCAATAAAAAGTTCTGCGACAGTTCTGTTTTTTTGTTCTCTAGCCGCCGCTGTTCTTCTATCTTCCGGCGCTCTTCTTCGATCTTTTTCTGTTCCGCCAGCGTTTTCTTTTCCAGATTTTCTTCATTGACCGGTTTAACGATATTTACTTTCCAGAGAGGCTTAAATATATTCCTCTGTTCGATTATACCATAAAAGGAGTATGGCTGGCCATAAAGAACAGTGGCCGCGCCGAGAAAAATTATAAAAATCAAGACTAAACACCGGTAGGCATACATTCGGTCACCCTATTTTTCTATATACATGGTTGAAGCTACAACCTGAATCTTCAGCGGATCCGGATTATCCATGCTATTGTTCACCTGCAGACTTTCGATCCGCAGCAGATTGCGCCCGCTAGCCAGTTCGTACAAAAACCTGGTCAAACCGCTAATATCAGCCTCCATGTTTATCTGCGCTTCTAGCCGTTGGTACCCTTCAGCCTGCTTGACTGGCAAAGGAGTAATACTACTGATCTTCCTGATCCCGGTACCCCGGGCAATTTTTTCGATCTTAATGATGAAGCGGGAAGCATATTCATCAATGGCTCCTTGAGCCGGCAGTAGTTTTCTCAGACGGGAGTAATCATTGTCCAAACTTTCTTTCTGCGCCAGGAGCCCTTTGCTACTGCGCAAAAGCTGTTGTTTTGACCTGAGAGTAGTATCTATCCTCTGAAAGCATTTGAAATACTGATCCACGGCAAAAACATACAGCATGGCAATCCCTATCAGGACCACGCAGGACCAGAGGATAATTTTTTCCCGTTTTTGCAGGATCATTCGGCTAGTGTATCCTTTAATTGGCAGTCTATTATAAATTCTATCAGGCTTTGATTACCATACTGCGCTGCCCTTGATTCCTTCATGGCTACTTTAGCAAAATAGCGGGTTTGATCAAGTTGCAAAATAAATTTGGTAACTGTCTCATAAGATCTGGTTTGGCCGCGGATAACCACCTGGCCGTGAGAATCATAGACTAAATGATCGACATATATTTCCGGCGGCGCCGCCAGGGAAATCTGCCTTAACCCTGCCAGTACTTGAGTACGGTCAGCCAGCCAGCCGCTGTAGAGTTCGTTTTTTTTCTGCAAATACCTGGCTAGTTCAACCTCATTCTTTGAAGCTGCCAATTCTAGATCGATCTCCTTAATCTGTCTTTTCTTGCTAACCAGGTTCAAGTAACTTGTCCCAGCCATATAAAGCAAAGACCCTCCGGCTATCACGGTCAAAAAAAGCATCAATTTCTTTTGTTTGGCAACAATCCTGCTGTCAAGTATCTCTGGCGGCAATAGATTTATACCTGCTAGGACTTTCTCGGTCCCCTGGTCCGCCAGGCCCAAAGCCACTGGAAATGAAGTTTCGTTTTCCAGCCAGGGTTCATCCTGGCTTTCCTGCGCTCCTGGTTCTGAACCTAAAAAACCTACCGGGATATTCAACTTTTGCTCCAGGAACTCTTTCAAGCCCGGTAGTTTGCTTCCGCCGCCGCTTAACAACAGTCTGGCTATCTCCTTTTTTTTGTTTTCCAGACGGAAAGAGTCCAGTGACTGATTGATTTCATGCAGCAGTTTTTCTCCCCAGCTCTTACCTACTTCCCGTAGTTCCGGTTTATCAAAAACCGGCTCTTCCCTTTTCAACCGCTCACTTTCCTGCGGATCAACCACCAGGACCTTTTGCAGCATCTGGCTCAGAGTTGCCCCGCCGATCGGCGCGCTACGGGAAAATTTCAAGGCTCCCCCGCTGATGATATCAATTTCCATAGTATGCGTACCGATCTCGATAATCGCATTTGTTTCCAGGTTATCTTTAAATAACTGCTTGAACCGGTTATATAATCCAAAAGAACTTAAGCCGATCAGAGCGGCTTTCAGCCCGGCGGCGCCGATTATTTTCAATTGTTCATCGATAATATCCCGCCTGACCATAACTACAGCTATGTTACTATAAGTTTTTTCGTCTTCAACTTCCCGGCCTGTGATCTGGCTGGAGATCACTACTTTACCTAAAGATACCGGGACATGCTTTTCCACTTCAAAAGGAAGCATTTTGTTTATTTCATCTTCGGTGATCGATGGCAGCTTTATGAATTTCACGATCGCGGAATTACGATTAATGCTCAGGACTATCCCGGTTTTTATGCCGTATTGCGCTCCGGCAAAGAACTCGTTCAGAAAAGCAACAGTAAAATCCCGGCGTTCCTGCTCATTCGGCTGCCTAGCCAGGGGGATCTCTTTCTTAATTGCCTGTAACACGGTCCAGCCCTTAGAAGTTTTCTTCAGCTGAACGATCTTTACTGCCGTCGCGCCTAGATCTAAACTGGTTACTATCTTAGTCCCAAACATTCAGTCCTCTTGCCAGAATTTTATTTCTATCCCATTCTTGGTCGGGTCAAAAGAAAGATATGCTGTCACCCTATTATAGACCCGGCCATAAGAAGCGGTACAGACTGCCTGGAAATTTTCTGCCTGGTAACAGAGTAATCCCTTGGTCCGATTCAGCGCTGATCCGTCAATGATCTGGGATAGCGCCTGTTCATTGATGTATTGGTCATCCGCTGTCCCGGTCGTCCGGTCAGGACCCAGTCGATAGGCGAGAATATCCTGGGCCTGTTTCTCGGGCATACCAGGCAATGCTTTCAACAGTTCCAACGGCGCGGTATTGACATTGATCTTGCCATTACTGTGAATGGTGGCAATAACTTCGACCTGGGCCACTATCTCCTCATTGATATCCCCGCTTAGCAACAATTCTTTCATGGTTTCCAGTTTCCAGCCAGCCTGACGGGATTGAAAGACAAAGCGCAGAATTGCCTCGCTATTAGCTAAGCCAAAATTGGCGAATACTTTTTCTAGTATTTCCCTGGAAGCGCTGTTAAGATTGACCTTTCCTTCTTCATTAGTCAAGAGTACTGCATATTCCCCGCCGCCAATCTCACCGTTTAAGGAACGAGGATATGTTTCAGGAAAGGTCTCCTCCTTGTGATGACGATCCTTTTCTTCATAAATAGAACCAATGGCCCGTTCAATACCGCTTCTGGAAATAGCCAGAGTCTGACATTCGCGATAACGGTAATTGCTGATCCTGGCTTGCAGCCGGACAACATAGACCAGTCCCCCTATTACCACTTCCAGGATCACTAATATCCATAATACCACTATTAAAGCCACGCCTCGGGTATTTTTCATAATTTACATACTAACATAAAATCCCGGAACAGGCAAGCGCTTTATCATGTCAGGTTGAAAGGTTAGTAATGTTTGCCGCTAAAAATAGGAGTGCTGGTCTCTAAACTAAGTTCTTCCGGATAATGCTGGTCAGCGCTTTTTACCCGGACGCTTATTTTCACACTTTGCGGCAATTTCCCGCTTATTCCCGAATCCCACTCAGTGGCCCACTGTCCGTCGTCAAAATAGCTGAAAACAAGCTCAGTTATCAAAGAAGCGACCAGAGTAGTATAAGCTTCCTTTGGCAACCCTTTGATCAGACCTTCCGGCAATTTTTCCTCCTGGATCAATCCTTCCTGAAGATAGTATTTCACTGCTGTTATGCCGATATTTCTCTCTCCAAAATGCGCACCAGCATGGCTGGTAACAAAGGCCATCTGGGTCTTGTCTCCTTTCAGTTCCCTGAAAGCGCCGCGCAGGTCAGAGCTGATAATATCAAGCGCGGCCTGGGCATTTTGATATAGCTCAAGCTTGTTGTGCAGGTTACGGGAATTATTCATCGCGGTCCGGTAGGTAAAATACACCGTACTGATCACGAGCGATAATATTACACTGGCTATGAGCATCTCAACCAGGGTAAATCCGTGATCATTTTTTAGCTTGCAGTACTTCAACAAGGATATCCTTTTTTTCATTATTTTCCGGCCATTGTATTTTCAAACTTATTTTGTCAACGTGTTCAAAAGCAGGCCGGGCTTCGATCTCCCAGGTAAAATCAGGATCACTATCACCAAAATCTCCACGGCTGGGGCCATAAGCATAAGACCCTGGCTGTATTTGCGCCAATTTGCTTTCCGCCAGGGTTTTCGCCTTGATCACTTTCAGGGAATGGGAGGTTGTTCTTAAGGCCGCGCTCATGGCTTGGATCAGGACAACCAGCCCCAATGACAGGATAGCCAGGGCTAGCAGTATCTCGAGCAACATGAAACCATCCTGGTTATTGTTTTTCATGATCTAATACCGTCACTTGTCCGGTCAGCCCGGAAAAAACTATAGTATATACGCGGCCGTTACTATTAGTTAAATAAATACAGGCGCTTTCCCCCAAGCCAGTGGGAGACATGGTGATAGCGGGAGGTTCGGCCTTTTTGAAAGTAATTCCTTCCGGCAGGTTCTTTTCTTTGAGCAGAGCAGTGTTTATTTTATTGAAGTTTGACAGTCCGGCGCCATTCTCCTGTTTTTCCAGCCAATAGGTCCCGGCAGAGAGGTCAAAATGCGCGCGATATCGTACTCCTTCGCTGATGGCCGCTTGATACGCATATCGTAGAACCCAGGTAACAGTCTGGGTAGAGCTTTTGAGTTTAGAATCAATATATATTTTATTGAACCCAGGCATGGCCAGCAATGCCAGAACCATCATTATTGACATTACCAGGACTAATTCTATGAGGGTAAAGCCCTTCTTATTCCTTTTGCTTTTCCGTCCAATTGCCAAGATCATCCTCTCCACCCTCTACTCCATTCAGGCCGAAACTGTACAAGTCATAATCATTATTATGTTTCCCCGGGGCGTTATAGACATACGCATTCCCCCATGGATCAAGGGGTACATCTTTTTTCAGATACGGACCATTCCATTTTTTAACATTCCCGGGATTGGCTAACAGGGCTTTCAATCCTTCAGAGGTAGTGGGATAACGGCCGATGTCCAGTTCAAAAGCATCCAGTCCCATTCCCACTGTTTCTATTTGCAGACGCGCGGCAGAGTTCCTGGCCTGCTCAGTCCGGCCTGTCAACCGCGGCAGTACCACCGTGACCAGAATACTAATGATCACTACGACGAGCATGATCTCAATTAAAGTAAATCCTCGCTTATTCTTCAGGTATCTCACTTTCATCTCCTGTCTTATAATACTATCGTTAGTCTCTATCCTTACCAACAACCAGCGACTGTTATTTTATCGCTCCGCTGATCTCAAAGATCGGCAGCAGCATGGCCAGGACAATAAAACCGACTAACAATCCCATCAGCATGATCACCACCGGCTCCAGCAGCCCGGTCGCAGTCTTGAGCATATTTTCAACCTTCATTTCATACGTATCAGCCACTCGCTGCAAAGATTGTTCTAAACTGCCGACTTCCTGTCCGGCCGCGATCAGGTCGCTTACTACCGGCGGGAAGATGAGACTTCTGGATAAAGGCTCAACCAAGCCTTTGCCTGATTTGATCTCAGTATAAAGACGGTCTATCTCCACGCTGACTAAGGCGTTCCCCACTGCCTTTTTAGCTATTTCCAGGGCGCTGATCATGGGTATGCCATTGGTAAGCAAAACCCCCAAGGTGCGGGTAAATCTCACCACCATCTCATATCTAATAATCTTACCGACAATAAAGACATTCAGCTTCAGCTTATCAAACCAAAGATTTCCTAGCGGGGTCTGGCTATATCTTTTAAACCATACAGTGAGAAGAACGGCGCCTGGTACGTATATGAACCACCAGTGAATGAAAAAATTGCTGAGTCCCATCAATACGCGGGTAGGCAGCGGCAAAGCGCTTCCCACATCCTGGAAAAGCAGGCTGAATTTGGGAATGACCAGTAGTAACAGAAACAGAATGGTCCCCACGCCAATACACAGCATAGCCAGGGGATAGGCCATAGCTGTTTTTATTCTATTGATCAGCGCCTGATCCTTTTCCTGGTAATTGGCTATACGCTCAAGACTGGCATCCAGCATACCACCTGATTCCCCGGCTTTGATCAGACCGATATATAAAGAATCAAAGACCTCAGGATACTGGCTTAAAGCCGTGGAAAGGGACTGGCCTTTTTGAAGCTGGCCCTTGATCTCCCCGATCACCATCCTTAACTGGTTATTTTCAGTCTGCTTATAGGAAAGCTCCAGGGATTTAACCAGGGAAAGCCCGCCTTTCAAGGCCTCTGCTAACTGCCGGTGAAAGATCACCAGATCAGCCCTATTTATTTTTGTTTTCAGATATCCCCGACTATCTGTTTTTCTTTTTTCTGCGGTAATACTGAGCGGGAAAAAACCTTTTTCCTGCAGGTACCTGGCAACAGCTTTCTTGTTGTCAGCTTCCAGGACATCATTGATCACTGACCCGTCATTGGTTTTCGCCTTGAACTTATATAATCCCATTTACGTTACCCTGATCACTTCCTCGACACTGGTTATACCATGTATTACTTTATTGAATCCGTCTACGGCCAAAGTTCTCATGCCCCGGTTTTTAGCTTTCTGCTTGATCACACTGACTGGTTCTTTTTCTACGATCAATCTCCGTATCTCATCATCAATAATTAGTAATTCGTAAATACCGGTCCGGCCCTTATAGCCCCTATAATTGCATTCCTGGCATCCAGCCGGAGAAGCTTTATATATTTCCTGATAGCGGATATCTTCTGGTTTTAATCCCAGTTCACTGACCAGTTCATCTTCCAGGGTATGTTTCACCCGGCATTTAAGACAAAGTTTGCGGACCAGTCTTTGCGCCAAAGCCGCTTCCACTGAAGAGGAAACCAGGTAAGGAGGTATGCCCATATCGATCAGACGGGTAATAGCCCCGCAAGCATCATTGGTATGCAGGGTACTGAACACTAAATGCCCGGTTAAAGAGGCCCTGATCGCGATCTCTGCTGTTTCCGGATCACGAACCTCGCCGACCATGATAATGTTCGGATCCTGGCGCAAAATCGATCTTAGCCCCTCAGCAAAGGTCAAGCCGATCTTGGGTTTGACCTGTATCTGGTTGATGCCTTTCAGCTGGTATTCCACCGGATCCTCAACAGTTACTATCATCTTATCCGTGGTATTAATACGGCTGAGACCAGCATATAAAGTAGTAGTTTTACCACTGCCGGTAGGGCCGGTAACTAATATAATACCATGCGGCAGTTTGATCAATTTTTCTATCGCTTTCAGGTCGTCTCCTTCCACTCCCAACTGTTCCAGTCCCAGCAGGACCCGGTGCCTGGGCAATATCCGCAGATCTATGCTTTCGCCCCAAATAGTCGGTATAGTGGAAACACGGACATCTATCTCTTCCCCTTCCAGGCTCAGCCTGATGCGGCCATCCTGCGGCAAACGTTTCTCGGCAATATTCAATTCAGCCATTATTTTAATGCGCGAAACTATCGTGGCCTCGAACTGCTTGATCGAATCCGGCGCCGGTATCTCATGCAAGACACCGTCGATACGATAGCGTATGCGCAAGTCCTGTTCAAAAGGTTCTATATGTATATCAGTGGCTCGGTTCTTATAAGCATCGGTAATAATTTGGTTCACGAACTTTATGATCGAAACCTCATCACCCCTGGCCTCTTTTTCAAAATCCTTAAGTTCCTTCACTTTATATTCAGCGGCGCGCCCATGCACCTGGGTTTCAATGATCTCTTCCATAGTGGCCGCGCCTATGCCATAGTATTCATGGATAGCTGCTACAATCTCTTCTTCAGCGGCCAGCATTATCCTGATATTGCCATTGATCAACAACCTTATTTCATCCTGTAAATGGATATTGAAAGGATCAGGCATAGCAATGACCAGTGTCCCGTCCTCTTCGCGCAGCGGCAGGATTCTATGCCGGTAAGCGTAATTAGCCGGAATCTTCTTCACCATGTCTGGATCAATATTTTCCTTGTTCAACCTTATATAAGGGATATTGAGGACACTGGAAAGCGCACTGAAAAGCTGGTCTTTTTTAACGTAATTCAGCCGGAGCAGAACCTGATCAAGCCTTTCAGCAGTCTCCTTTTTTATCTCGCTGGCATAAAGCCACTGCTCCTGGTCGATAATTTTATCAGCTAACAGGACCTTCTTTAAATTTTCTTCCCAAACAGTTACCATGGACCAGCTCCTTCTTAGTGACGTTGATTAAAGTATTGATTTATAATAACAACTTCTGTTCTAACTTGTCTCTTAAAAATATATCTTGCCCCTTGCGTTTTGCAATACTGGCTGCCGACTGGTTAATTCCCAGTATTTTACCTATCTCGGTCACTCTTTTATGTAGATACTGACTGCCGATATAAGCCAGCACGCTCCTTGCTTCTCTTACCCCTTTAGAACGCGTGCTTAATATTTCATCTTTTTTTAATCCGTAATAGCCGTTTAAACGTTCTAATACATCTTCTATTCCTTTTATTTTACCAGTGGCTTTCTCTTCCTGCTCTACTTTTTCTAAAACCTGATCGACAAAATCGCCGCGGCCTAATATGCGTTCATCATAATTTTCTCGCTCTTTAGGTTTCCTTCTCAATACTTCCTCTAGACCTCCCGCACTGCGGATGAGTCCACCTCCGCGATAATCTTCCTTTAAATTCAATCCAGCATTAACAAAATCTACATAAAGTTCAATAGCTTCCTTTTTCTCCGCACCGAAGAAGCTTAAGACCTTTTCAGTCTCAATAATTTTATATTCTCCCCTGTTTTTAATCAATTCCTTATGTCCAGTCCAGGGGTACTCGTTTAGTTTAGCAGCTTCGATTATTCCAGCTCGCACCGGATTAAGATGAATATATCTGATTAAAGGCAGTAAGGGCTTGCGACAAAATAACTGTAGCAACTTAGTCTGAAATATTGTATAATTATGGCATGGATTTTGAAACCACAATTCACAAAAAGTTTCGTTTTCTTGCTGGGCGTCTCGATGAGCATACACGCCGCATCTGGGCCG
>JACRDM010000085.1 GCA_016218565.1 Elusimicrobiota bacterium
CGAATGCTTTATCACCAAATAGGCGTTCACTTTCTTTTGCCGCATCTTCATAGGTTGCCATTTCAAAATGCGCTACACTGAGCAAATTCTTTATTTTCTTAGGCTCCCCACCCCGCTTTATATGATTAGGACGAAATGGATCCTGACTTATAACAATCTCCTCTTTATTTGAAACAATTTCATTTAATTTATCTTGGGAGTACCGCCACTCACCCTCGAGCCTAAATATATTATAATTTCTTCCATCCTTGATATGCACATCATCAATGAGTTTTGTAACAATATTTCCACCAGACATGTCTTTTGCTTTAATCACACCATCTGCGATTTTAAACAATACACTTCCAGCAGGAAAAGTTAATATTTTTACGCCATTCCCAGCGTTGTTAAATGGATATTTCTTGCCTTTTGTCGTCTCTCCAAAAAGAAAATCTGGAGCCCTTGTCATATCCTTGGCGTATGAGATCACATATTCAGTAATTGATCCCATTCTTGAAAGAAACGACGGCTTCTTCTTTTTTTCCCACACAAAGGTTCCAGCAAAATTCTTCCGTAAAAACACTTCGTCACATAGCACTTTCAAATAAGCGTATTCAGCGTCATCAATAGAAATGAAAATTACTCTATCATTGGCGAGAAGATTTCTTAATATCTCTAATCGTGGCTTCATCAAAGAAAGCCATTGAGAATGAGCAAGATTATCTTCGTAATGCTCAAATGCACTTCCTGTGTTATACGGCGGATCAATATAAATGCATTTGATCTTCCCGGCAAAATCCTGTTCCAGCGCCTTAAGCGCCAGCAGATTATCGCCATGAATGAGCATATTCTGTAACCGTTCAGGCTATTTTCTCGTCGATAATTTTTTTGGTACTTCAAAATCTTGCCTAAATCTGGAAACCTCCCCAACGAGCGCTCAAAATCAAGTTTTTTGAGCCAAATACTATATCGACGGAAGCCCCCCACTGAACGGTTACAATTTTTTTAATATAGGGCGCTTTTGCCCGCGCAAAATGATACGAAGTAACAACGATTGTGTCTTTTTGCTCAAAAGGATTTAAATTACCGTCTTTAATATATTGATTGAAGGATTTTGTTTCCAAAATAAGCGATGGCATGAAAAACTTTTCTTGAAGCTCTGCGTTCCATTGCTTTCGCAAACTGGAAGGGACAATAAGCAATATTTTCCGCTTTCTTTCTGCCCATTTCTGGGAGAGCACAAGCCCGGCCTCAATAGTCTTGCCCAACCCTACCTCATCCGCCAGGATCGCCCCCTTAGACAGCGGGGAACGAAAAGCAAAAAGCGTGACTTCTATCTGATATGGATTTAAATCAACCTGCGTATTGGCAAGCGTCGAAGATAGCTTCTCTAAACTATCCGCAGCGCATCGTTTGGTTAGCTCATAAGCAAAATATTTAGCGTGATAATCAGTGATCATTCATTTGCCTTCTTATAAAGCGGAGTCAGTCTAATTTATTGATGTATAAACGCAAAGAAATATTTTAAATTGGACCCTACTGTCAATTTCGCAAATTCACAGTTGGTTAAATAGTCACTCATGAAAACCTAATATACCATTGAAATTAATATTGTTTTGAACAAAAAAGTGTGCCTGTCCAGGTTTTTAAAGCTTCCTTAGCCATATTTCTTCGCATACCTTTCTATCTGCGTAAGAAAACTGTCATTTTGTCTTTACTATTATTACTTCTTATCCTCGCACTTATTGCACAACTCGGGGTCCTTCGTTGACGGCCGCACGCCGAAGAGCTTCGCCGCGATCAGCCGATACAAGAACCCTTCCACAGGTACCGCAAACCCCAACTGTCAATTTCGCAAATTCACAGTTGGTTAAACGCTAATCTGTTTTTCTCCCCTACTTAGCTCGCCAAGAGAGAGACATAATTCAATTAGCTATTTCATCCAACATACTTGTGTAGAATATCATCAACATAATCTGATTAGTCCTTTATAGGCAAAAAGCCATTTTCGCCAAGAGCTTTTATGATACCTCGCAATAGATAACTATTATGAAAGCTTAGCAGATATTTGCGCGCTTTATCTTCTGCGGCTATTATCATTTTTTTGTCTTTAAGACGCCGTAATATTCTGGATATTTCAGCCGGAATTTTCCCCGGTAATATTTCGCTAATATGAGCAGCCTGGAATACCTGCTTTTGGACAGCGACTTTCAGTATTTTTGCTTCCGTGTCAGTGATCGCTATTTGAGTAACTGTAGTTGTAAATACATATCTGCATTGTAATTGCATATTTGTATTATATCATTTTATAAGCAAAGTCATTAAAAACAACGGGGGCGGGAATCTCAAACCTGAAAGTAACTTCTCAACTTCATCATTTTCGCAAGATAACCATCCGCTATTATCATTTAAAGACTATTTGCTTCCAGGGCCAATCTTTTCATCTGCTCGGCCATATACAGCGGCAGGGTTAGGACCCTATCATACCAGGATAGTTTCTCCTGTGAAAAGCGGATGCCAAACAATGATTTCTTTTCTTCCATAAATAGTTTCAATGATTTGAGTGTGCCGGTTTTGCCTGCCTTGACTTCCACTGGCAGGATCAGAGAATCTATCGCCACAACATAATCAACTTCAGCGGAGCTGCTTTTTTTATCACGCGCCCAGAAAAACAGACTGGGCTCTAAATAACTGTCAGGATAGGCCCTTAATTCCTGACCTATAAGCTGTTCTGCCACGGCACCGGCGTTAATTTGAATAAAATCATTCGTTAAAGCAAGCTCAGTTTGCAGGCCGCAGAGATTCTGCATGAGGCCTACATCAAGGAAGTTCAATTTGAATTTGGTTTCATTAGTTTGCGCGCCCAAGGGGAGCCCTGAAGTGGCAGTAGCGTATATCGGATAAATAATACCCGCTAATTTCAAAAGATTGAGGGCCTGCTTAATATTCCTTGATTTACTATCAGGATCGATATTCGCATACTTAACGCGACTGCCGACGAGCCTTGGAGTTTCAGCAAATACCTTTTGCAAATATTTGTGTTTGGATAATTTCGCATATTTACCAAAATCACTCCGGTATGTTTGTAGTAGAGAATTCTGGCTGCGTTGGCAATTCATGAAGTTTTTATTCTCCAGGTACTCTTTGACTACCGCCGGCATACCTCCCACCATAAGATATATCCGCAACAACTCCATCAGCCTTTGATGTACCACATCATCAATTGCGCTGTTCAATTTTATTACCCGCAGATAGCGGCGCAACTGCTCGTTCCCGGAAGCTATTAAGAATTCACCGAAGGACAAGGGCTTGAGGTATATAAACTGAATCCTTCCTACCGGCATTCTAAAATCCGGACTGTTAAGAGCAAATTCCATCAATGAACCTGCCCCCGATCACCGCCAGCCTATTATACTTTTCTTTGAAATATCGCAAAGCCATTATCGCCTTGGGACATTCCTGTATCTCATCAAGGAAGAGCAATGTATTCTCTGCTTCTATGGTCACTCCCCTAAGCAACTGTAACTTATTTATAATCTCAATAGGGTCAAGCGTAGTAAAACATTGCTTGAGCTCAGGCCGGAATTCAAAGTTGACGACAACCATATTTTTAAAAGCCTTTTTCCCAAACTCTTCTATCAGGTAGCTTTTACCTACTTGCCGCGCCCCTCTCAACAGTAAGGGTAGTCTATCCTTATGTTCTTTCCAGTTAAATAGCTCTTGTTCCAGCTCTCTTTTCATTATAAATTCCCCTCTATATTGGTCATTATACAAGGATATTATATAGTATTAATGGCTATAATACAAGGTAATTAACAAAAGGATAGGAATGGGCGTTACTCCTATACTTTATAATAGGTTGCGCAACTCTTTCTTGGAAATTTTACCAGTGGCGGTTTTAGGCAGGGATTCCATAAAACGTACCTGGCGGGGAATCTTATAATTAGCCAGATGGGGCCGGCAAAAGTGTATAATATCATTAGCCGGCAGTACTTCATTTTTTTTGAGGACCACAAAAGCGATAGGTATCTCGCCATGATGCTCATCTTTCTTTCCGATCACGGCAGCTTCGAGTATCTGTGGATGGGATAAAAGGATATCTTCCACTTCCCGCGGATATACGTTCATACCGTGTACCAGGATCATATCCTTCTTGCGGTCACAAATATAGATATAGCCATCCTGATTCACCCGTCCCATATCGCCTGTAAAGAGCCAGCCGGCCTTTAGAGTTAGGGCCGTCAGCTCCGGAGCATTGTAATATCCCTGCATCACGTTCGGCCCGCTGACCACGATCTCCCCTATTTCATTGGTCCCTACTCCTTTCCCGTTTTCATCTACTATCGCTACTTTCACATCTGGCAATGGTTTACCGATAGAACCGGGCCGGCGGACATCAGATAAAGGATTAATAGACACTACGGGAGAGGCTTCTGATAAACCATAGCCTTCTAATAAAGGTATTTTGAATTTCCTCTCGAACCCAGATTGGACTTCTGATGCCAGGGGGGCCCCGCCAGAAACACATAAACGCAGAGGCAATATCCAAGAAAAGAAAAATGCGGGGATCTTAGCTTTTAATAACAATTTATATACCACGGGAATAGACACAAACACAGTAATGCGGTCCACCACTAAACTCTTGAGTACCCGGTGAAAGGGCATCACTGATTCTAAAATAACAGTTTTGGCGCCGATAAAAAGCGGTAGTAGAACACACACGGTAAAGGTAAAAGCATGAAACATGGGCAGGAACAAAATAAAACAATCGCTGTCTTTAAGCTCAATGACCTTGGCGCAACTGTGAATATTGGATAACAAGTTATAATGGGTAAGCATGGCTCCTTTAGGAAACCCGGTGGTTCCGGAGGTATAAAGAATTACCGCCAAATCGTCTGGTTGTCCCGGCAGAACCAGCCAGTTGATGGGAGGGGGTTCTATCATCTCAGTCCAGGAAAAAACCCCCGGTTCTTTTTCCCCCATACGGATAATATAAAAGGGGAGCGGGATAGCGGCCTGGATTTTTTTTATCGTAGTCTGAAATGTGTCAGCCGTGATCAACACCTTGATCTGGCAGTCCTTAAAAATATACTGCAGCTCATCTGCGGTCAGAAAAGTATTAAGAGGAACAACAACGGCTCCTATTTCCAGACAGGCAAAATAAGCCATCACATACTCTGGGCAGTTTTTCAGCAGCAGGCCGACCCGGTCACCTTTAGCCACCTGTATTTTTTGCCGCAAATTAACAGCTAGCGCGTTTACGCGCCGATACAGTTCCTGATAAGAAATAGTTTTGCCTTTATATTTGAGAGCAATCTTATTCGGAATCCTCTGGCTCGCTGACCTGACGATCTCTGGCAAAGTAGTCATTTAGACCATCCTTTTCATCTTGGGTTAGATCCTTTTCAGGATTAAAAGCCGTGATTTTTCCCTGAAAATCCTTATAGTCATGAATTTCCCCGGTTAACAAATACAGCGCTTTAGCAATCTGGCGGCGCACATTCGCCCGGAATTCATTATTCAGCAAATCCTTAAGTAAGGTAATAACCTTGGCATCCCTGCTTTTACCTAATGTTTCCACTGCGATTTGCCTGATAGTCTCCCGGGGATCCTTCACTTTCTGGATGATTAGATCCTGCGCCTGCTGATCCTTGATCTTAGCTAATGCTTTAAGCGCCCAGGCGCTGATATTTTCTTCCTGTTTAACGAGCAACAGCGGCATTAAGTAGGGTATGGCCTTTACACTCCTGGTCAGACCCAAAGCAAAGATTATTTCCGGCCAGCGGTTTTGGTCCAGATTGGCCAGCAGAGAAGATAAAGCTGGCAGAGCCTCCTCTCCGATCATACCGAGAGACCTGATGGCCTCGGTATTATTCGGGTTCGATTCCTGCAAGGCAATACCCCGCAAAAACGAAATTGCCAGTGATTCCCGCTGCACCGCCAAGATCTGCATAGCTAACAGTTGTTGCTCCCGAAAATCGGGATCCCCCTGCCGTAAATGGCTGATATACAGGTCCAGGTCTTCAGCAGCTAAAGGCTCAATTTCCACTTTCACCGGCTGGCTTACTATTTCGCCGGACCATAATTGATTATCAATATCCCGATTATATTTGCCATTATGATAGAGGCCGATAATAGTATACGTACCGGGAGTTAACCGGTTATACATTTCTTCAACTGCCAGGAAATGGCCAAACACTTCCCCGGGCTTAACCACTACTATTTCCTCTGCCACAGGCTGCTTACGAAACACATATTGCCCGACTGGCTGAATCCTGTTCCCTTGATCATCATATATTTTTAGCGCATAAAGCCAGCGGGAGCCGTTTGGCCAGGACAGGTTATTTAGGTTAACCGGCTGACGGCTTACATTCTTGATCATAAATTGGATCTGCACCGGCTCAAAAAACGTATACTGTTTCTTTATCGGCTTAAGCCATAGTTTTAACCCTTCTTCAGCCGCAGAAACAGCCGGTAATACCAGCCCTGCCAGCAAACTAAACAGAACGAACAAAAATCTACGTTTCATCTGCTATCTCTTATTATAAAAATATTTAGTGACCTCTATCTTAAACGCTTGCGGGGCCAGCGCCTCGACGATAGAACGTTTAAATCCTTTAGACTGGCTGGCTATTTCTTCCAGATCCACAATATCCGGGTCCTGCTCAGCAGTTTCTGGACTGACCAGGATTACTTTTGGCCGCAGAATATTATTCAGATTATTAGCATATACCACTGCTTGCTCCTGATTGTCAAGCCTGACCAGGCTCCCGACCGGATATACCCCCATCATTTGTACAAAAGCCTTGGCCAGAACCGGATCAAAAAAGGTCCCTTTTTTACTGATGATCAACGCTATTACTTTAGCCGGCAGAATCGGCGCGTGATAAACGCGCAAACTGGTCGCCGCATCATACACATCACAGATAGTCACCAGGCGACTGAGCAGGTTTACTTCCTTTAACCGCTCCGTCTTGGGGTAGCCGCTCAAGTCATAATGAAGATGGTGTTCAAAGGCTACGGCTAAACTAACACTATTAATACCAGCCACTTTATTTAAGATTTCCGCTCCTTCCACGGTATGGCTTTCCATTACCTGCCATTCAGTTGGAGTCAACAAACCTTGTTTGTTCAGGATTTCATTAGGGATCCGTACTTTGCCGACATCATGCAGCATGGCGGCTTCTCCTAACAGGCTCAACTGCTCCCTGTTCAATCCCAGCAGCTGGCCCAGATATAATGATAGCACAGCTACATTCACAGAATGGTTATAAGTATACTCGTCATAATTTTTAATGGTGGTCAGTCCCAGCAGATATTTATCATCCTTATTAACCATCCCCACAATATCACTTACTACGTGGCGCACTTTATCCAAACTAAATTTCTGGTTATTTTCCACTTCATTTATAATCTGCTTGATGACTCTGATACTGCCAAAAAACACACCCTGGGCCTGGCGCCTGGCCAGGGAATCAAACTTGACTGGTTCCCGGCCTCCTTCTGTTATCTCTGACAGAATCACGGTACCTAGCTGGATATTGGTGATATTTTTTTCCCTGATTTTATTCATTACTGTGGCGGCCTCACTGCCATCTCCGGCCTCCCGACCTAAAATCTGCATAAAACCGAGCAATTCCTCGCGCGTCACACCTGGCAGGAAGGTCAAGCTACTTATGTTGCGCTGTTCAAATTTTTCTATAAACTGGCGTTGGTTAATACTATCTTCCACGAGAGCTAAATCGCCAAAATATAATTCATTTTCTACCATATTAAACGTCACCTCTGACCGGTATTTGAATAGCGCCGTCAGAGTCTCCTGCACTAACTGCAAAGAATGAACAAAATAAGGATGGTCCAGCGGGTAGAGCTGGCCCTTTTTTATAGCCGCGGGAATTTGCTTGAGCAAGCGCCGCGCCAGGGAATGCAAGTTTTGGTGTACAAAAAAGGAAATGCTTTTTTCAGTCATTTTTTTCTCAGGCCTTTGATCTGTGCCAGAGCTTTTTCAGCTTCTGGGAGCAGCGATTTCCTGGATCCGATAAAGCCGATCCAGTGTCGGTTCACTAATCTTTCTAAAAATGGCTCTGCTGCCCGGGCTTTTAACAGGCCTAGCGATTCTATCGCTTCCCGCTTCAAAGATGCGGTCAGTCCAAAAGGATCGAACTTTTTCACTATTTTTAACAGCACCGGAATAGCCCGTTTGTCCTGTAGATTACCCAACCATTCAACCGTCACATTTCTTACTTGCGGGTCTTTATCAGTAAGACCTTTCAACAAATAATCAAACACTTTAGGGTTACCGCTTAAGCCCAGGCTTTTGATAACTTCCAACCGCACCCGCGAATTTTCATGCTCTACCAATTCGCCCAGACAGGCCAAACTCTGTTCATTATTGATGAGCCCCAAAATAAACACGATATTACGCACCAGATGCCAGTCAGGATCAGATAATTTTTCCCAGAGAAATTCTATCTTGTTCTTACCTACTTCGCTGATTACCTGGCACAGCAGGCGCCTGAGCGCCAGCCTTTCCTCTGTCCTCAGCAATTCTAACAGGTCTGGGGTACTGTCTCCCGGCAAAAGGTTAAGATAGTTATTGATCAGCCTATAGGATAGGTCATCCTTATCCATACTTCTAATGGCCTCGCTCAGCTTCTGCACAATTTCCTTGGCTCCCAGGTTAATCAATAATTGGTGCAGTAATTTCCTGGTTTCAGCCCCGGTAGAAGGATCCTGCCATAGTTCCCTGACCACAGCTAAATATTTCAGCGCCCAGTCAAACTCATGGGCATCCAGATAATCTTTAACCCGCATTTCAAACTTTTGGGACAGAATTTTATGCTTTTCCTGATCCTGTTCAATCCTTAATAATTCCGTCATCACCTGCAGGAAGGTTTCTATCAACTGGTTCTTTTCAGTAGCCTGGGTCAGTTTTTCTATTTCTTTGAGTTCCTGATCAGTATAATGACTTAGATCGCCAAGTATATAATTAATGTCCGGCGGCAATTGATACTGTATTTCCGTAACTTCAGCCGGGCTCAGGGCTAGCTGTTGTGTCTTTTCTAGGCCCACTAGTTTTTCCGCTAGTTCCAGCTTAGCAGCAATCTTTAATTCCTTAAACAAAGAGTGCTTATTATTATGGCTCATCGGCAGGCTGTTAATAATAGTTTCTATTTGTTCTTCACTGGCGCCGGAATTCATTTTTTTGCCCAAGAGTTGGGTCAGGTCGGTTAGCGTGATTTCCGCCAGCAGGTTAGCGTAGGTGGGGTCGGCGCGGCTCTGGTTTAATACATAATCCAGGCTAGTGTGTTTTAGTTCCGGACTAAAAGAGTCCAGGCTCCGGGCCAGTTGCTGGTAACAATTCTTTTGCTGCTCGATCGGCTGCTGCTGCACCACCTGTATCAGTTTCCCAAAAGCTTTGACTGTATAATCTTGTTCGAACACGTCGCTTTGTTCACTCTGTTCCGCGCGAGCCAAGGCTTGCAGCATGCCGGCCAAGTGAGCGGGTTTGGACATCAATTCTCCGAGTAGCAGATGAGCTTCACGAGACAGGTTTTTCTCCTGGCCTTCCAGGAAATCACCCAGCAGGACCACTGCCCCTAAGCTATTGTTTTGTCCGGATCCCTTGGGTGACTGGCTGCTATATGGACCGATACGAAAGATTTCCTGTTGCAAAGTTTCATTGATCTTCAGGCTGGTAAAATGTTCCTGTTCCCATACTGCTTCAATACCCCCTTTTTCAAAGAGCTGGCCAGGATCTATATTGAGGAACCGCAGGAACTTGATCAATTCGTCATCGCTCAATCCCTTTTTAAACGTCAGTTCCCTGATCCCCAGGCGGTAGATCTGCAATGACAGGGTCTCTAGTATTTCATCGCCCTTATTGATTATTTGGCCGCCGACAAAAATATATTGCCGTTTGAGGCGCAAACGCAATACTTCTCCTTCAGTAAAGAATTGATTGACGGATTGTTTTAGTTTATCGACTGCTTTTAGCAGGAGCGGGTGCTCTAAGGGATATAAACGGAAGCCTTTGAGGGTGGCTTGCAGATTCAGTAAAAGGTCATTAACTAACTCGCTAGATACCAGAGGTTTTTTAGGCTGATTCATTCCTGGTAATCCTTTCCGTTACTGCTCCTCCAAGATGTTGGGGAGTTCATCTCTCAATCCGTCAGTGCGAACCCGCTGAGGGTGAAGCAATCACCTTGGATGGCTTCGTCATTTCATTCCGCGCCAGGCCCAATTCCGTTTCCCGGGACCGGTCATTTAAATAGCAGCAGATCCAGGGAGGCGTGCAGTTTTGGCGGAAACGTTTTATATAATTGCTTATACATCTCAGTATACACGAATTCTTTTTCCGGCAGGTCCTTAGTCGTACGTTTGACGCTGTCCAGGCAGAGGGAAACAGCTTTGCAGCAATCACTAAGATTAGTTACCAGATCTTTGATATTCTTGCCGGCCCGGTTTAAATTTTGGGCATTTCTCAGGGCCAAAGAAGCTTTGTCTTTCCAGACCGAGGCCCCCTTCAAATAGGTATAAGCTAACAGGTAACTAACCATTTTGGCCTGCTCCATTTTCTTGATCTGCAGCTGCAGGAGCGAGATCCGCTGTCCCAGGAGAATATCCAGAGTAGCGTCCAAGCCGGTCAAGGTTTCATCAGAAATACGCTGGAACCGGGCCGGGTCCAGATTGGAAACTGACATCCGCCTGAGGACATAATAGGCATGCAAAAATACCTCCCGTAACAAATCTTCCTCGAGCGTAGGAGTCCAGTTACTGGCCCTTTTTATCATCCGTAAATGCAAAGCATACTGCTCTTCTAGATCAACTGTCACTAAATTCTGCTGCAGCATTTCCCTGACTTTGAGCTTGGAAGTGGCTTTATGACCGTATGAATTATACAATGAATGAATAATAGTGGTTAATTGCCGGCCCGGTTCCCAGAAGATAAAAGGCCATCTTCTCCAAATCTTTTCACCAACTTTATAGCCATTATACTCGGCCACTCCCAGTGGCGGATACTGTCCGTCTATATTAATAATGACCCGGTTCTCCGGGAACCAACTGATTTCATCAAATTTAACCTTAGGGAATGAAGATTTCTTCTTTTCATCCAGGATTGTATCCGGGGTGACAAACTTGATCTGCGCCATATTATCAGACAGAACATTCAGCCAGGCCGCGCCGATAATACCCAGAGCCCATTCGCCAAAATTCAGCATATCCAACTTCTGCATAGAAAAAATCACGCCGTTATCCGGAACATCCGTGATCACTTGCCGCAATATTTTCGTATATTCGTCAATCGCCTCTTGCAAGCTGAGCGGGAATTTCAGGTACTGGCCGGTAGTGTATTCTTCGGTGAAGACCGGGTATTCGCCAAGCAGGTACCCTTGCTGCGCGGCCCATTTTGGCTTCAATCTGGTCAAGACCTGCCATAAGCCTTCCGATACTCTGTGGTTACGAGGGAAAACCACCACTCCATTTTCAAATTGCAAGGGGGTGAATTCTACATCCCCGGGGGGAGTCACGCTAAAATTAAAAAACTGGTCTTTAAGATGAGGCGCGATGACATATTCCATACCGGACTGGATAAAAGCATTGGTTTTTTTACCATCGATGGAGCACTCCGGGGGGAACACGCCTTTATGCTTGACGTAGCGCGCCAGGGAAACTTCCAGCACATCTTCGATAATTTCAGTGTTCAGGCGCACTTCATCAGCCACTTCTTCTGGGCTAGTAAAGAGGATATGCGCTTCATAAGCAAAATTTAGAATAGGATAAACGGAACGGTCCTGATAGGCTTCGCGTAATTTGGTGAAAGTTTCCGGCGCTACATTGCGCAATTGGATAAGAATTTCATTAGAAGCAGCCAGGCAGATGGGAACATTAAAGTTCTTGGAAAGCTGGATCAAAGCTAAAAATGTATCCCGCACTAACGGACCATTCTTAGCCAGCACATTATCAAAAGGAAGCGACTTCTTTATATCCGGGTCAACCGCTTCCTGCAAGATCTGGTTACCTATTTCCTTGCTTGCTTCGTGGGCATGGAAGCACATCACGACATAAACATTCTTAATAAGATATATATTTTACAATGATCTTAAAAAATATGCAAGGGTTTTGCGAGTAAAAAAAAATCTGCTCCCTTAAGGAGGAAAGCCACGGAGAGACCTCCCGGGAGCAGATAATGAGTCATATTAAGTTCTTACATAATAACAATATCACAAAAGTAATATCTTGTCAAGAGTTTTTTTCAAGTTAGGCTCCACTTCGTTCCGCTAACTGATTATACCTTGCTGATCCCGATAAAATCGGGATCAATCCCCCCTAGTCCCGACTTTTCGGGACTGGCAGGGGGGGCAGGCCTAGATTTTTATCAGCGACTAGGCTGGTAATCGGTGTAATCTTTTGGAAATCCGTGTAATCAAGTATAGGATTGAAAATTAAAGAATCAGAGGCAAATTAGGATGAAAGGGGTACTTTAACCTAACTCAATCCATCTGATCCTTTAGTTAGTTATTGACCAAATA
>JACRDM010000084.1 GCA_016218565.1 Elusimicrobiota bacterium
AAATAACTTTGACGGTTATGTCAGTTTAAGGCCGGTGCCTGGTAATGTAGACGCTAATAACAATGGCTTATGGACTGGCAGTTTCACCCTGGGCGCTGGAGTGAATGTCTATTATCGCATCTATGCCTGCAACAATGACGCTGATCCCCAGGCGTTTGTCGTCACTTCCACGAATACGTTTACCAATGTGGGAAGAGCGGCGGCAGTTGGCGAACATGGGACTACCGGGGTGGCGGTGGGTGGCAATCCGACAGACGCCGCCAATCGCGAGCTTGACCGGGATCACGGCTGGGTGACACCGACCCGGTTTGGCGGGCAGATAAAAGGCGTGCGCCGGATCAGGATAACCTCGGAGGCCGAGATAAACGGGGTAAAGAAGACGGTGGTGACAGAAGTCAGCGCAGAAGACGACCGGGTGGGCAATATTATTTCCCATGAGATCAGATAATGCTCCCTGAGCGGGGCGGGAAGATAAGCGCAGCTAGAAAATAAAATACAAAGAGGAAAATAAATCTTGACAAGGCCTGGTGATTATGTTACTTAATATATAAGAAGGGTGATCGAAAAGGAGACACACTACATATGAAAAATTTGAAACCCAGTTTTGATGCAGTAGGTATTGACATCGGAACGCATACTATAAAGATGGCCTACCTGAAAAATGAGACCCTCGCTAAATTAGGTTTGCGCGAAATTAGTCCCGACACCGCTCTCACTACCATGCCCGCGGAAGAGAAAGACAAGCTCATCGCCAATGTCTTAAAGCAAACGCTCGCTGAAAACCAGGTCAGCGTTAAGAGAGCCGTTATTTCCATCAGTGGCGATGCCGTCGTGGTTCGTTATATCATCCTGCCGCAGATGTCCCAGAAAGATTTAGAAACCACCATTAAATTTGAAGCTGAACCTTATATTTCTTTTCCTCTCGACCAGGCCATCCTGGATTTCCAGATTCTGGGCGACAATGAAGGGGAAGAGACCAAGCGGATGGATGTGCTGCTGGTCGCTGGCAAAAAAGAATTGATCGACCGCCAGGTCAATATTATTAAAAATGTCGGCTTGCGGCCGGTGCTCATCGATGTGGATTCTTTTGCCCTGGAAACCCTTTTTGATTATAATATAGGAGAGGATACTAATACCGGCGGTATTGTTTTGTTGAATATCGGGGCTACCTTTACCAATATTAATATCATCGAGAACGGCGTATCCCGTTTTGCCCGCGATATAGCGATCGCCGGGAATAACCTTACCAAAGCTCTGCAAAGGGATTTGCGACTGGATTATAGAAAAGCGGAAGAATTGAAAAAAATTAAAGGTCTTATCCTGAGCGAAGATGAAGATGAAGAAGGAGATAAAGAAGCGGAACAAATATCCGATATTCTCAAGCCGGTCTGCCATGAATTATTGGGTGAAATACGTCGCTCCCTGGATTATTACCAGGCCCAATCCAGCGACCGTTCCCTGAAAAAGATCATTCTGACCGGCGGGACAGCCAAGATTAAGAACCTCGAAAAGATCATTACTCAGGAAACCAAATTGCCGGTCGAAAGGATTAACCCATTCGAGAAAGTTAAATTTGGCGTGAAGAATATATCTGCTGAACAGCTCAGCGATCTGCAGCCGTTCTTTGCCGTATGTCTGGGACTAGCTCTAAGGGTCAGAAGCTAATAAAATGAGGTGAGAGACAATCTATGATCAAAATTAACTTATTGCCGCGGGAGATGCAGCGAAAAGAAGGAGCCAAAAAACAAATTCAGGTAGCATTATTGAGCATTATTTTGGTGCTCTGTCTGCTTTTGGTGTGGTATATAAGTTTGTATACCAGTCTCATTAAAAAGCAGAAAGACCTGAAAACGGCTGAAACAGATTTGGAGAAAGTGAGCGTTTTAGTGGCGGCAGTAGAACAAAAGAAACAGCAAAAAGAGATTCTTGAACGCAAATGGGGTATCGTAGAGAAGCTGCTGCAAGGCCGGTTTAAATGGACCATGATCATGGATGAATTGCAGAAGTGCCTGCCCAAGAGTATCTGGCTTACCAGCCTGCAGGGGACTAAAACCGATGCCGGTAATTTGATCACTATTAATGGTATGGCTTTTGATCATTTTTCGATTGCCGATTTTGTCACTAATACGGAAGATAATGATTATTTCGATAATGTAGAGCTGATCAGTATCACTGAGGCTAGCGGGGGTGACCGGAATACCCGTACTACATTGAATTTTAATATTACCATGACCAGTAAACTATGATAATCTGTGCCTGTTCCCGCGTTTTTGATCCTGATAATTCGGGATCAGCGGGGGATAATCAGGTTAATGAAATTATACCCGGAGGATATACTGGTGAAAATTGGAGATAAGAAAAGTTTACAGCAAAAGCAAGTTGCGATCATGGCGGTAGTCGTGGTCGCGGTTATCTTGTTTTTATTTAAAAGTTTCATGTATGACCAGCTACAAGGCAAGATCTCAGCTATTGAGGTGAAGCTGAAAGAAGCCAAGGCCAAATTGGCAGAGGCTAATTCCATTGCTGACAAAAAAGAAATCATCGACAAGGAATTAACCATACTGCAACATAAATTAGCGTATATGAGCGAAATGCTGCCGCAAAAGAAAGAGATCCCTAAATTCTTAAAGACCATTGCGACCCGGGCCAATGACCATAGTATCCGGCTGCTTACTTTTCAGCCCACCGCGATCATCACCAGTGAGTTTTACAACGAAGTTCCGGTTACGGTCAATATTAGAGGCTCATTTAATAACCTGGGGCAGTTTTTTGCCAAGGTAGGGAATCTTAACCGGATCGTAAATGTCGAAAATGTACAGTTAACCGCGACTCCGGGTGAAAATTCTAAGGAAACCATTGGCGCGGTTTTCACCATAAAGACCTTTACGTATACTGAAGGCGGTGTCTACTAATGAAAAAACTTAATATAATCATCCTGCTTACCGCGCTGCTTTTGAGGGTTACCGGGCAATTGATTCTGGCGGAAGAAAAAACTGAGGAACAGTCAATCAGCGATGCGGCGAAAAAAGAAATAGGGCCTGGTTACGTCTATGAGAGTGGCGGGCTGCGCGATCCTTTTGTATCCTTAACGGGAAAAGGCGTTTCCGTTGAAATATCCAGTACTGGATTAGCCAGCGGCAAAGGCGTGGCGGCTGAAGTTAATATTACGATGTTGACCCTGAAAGGATATGTTTTCAGCCAGCAGCGTAAACATGCCTTATTTAAATCAATGGATGGCAAGACGTATGTCTTGGATCGTGGTAAATTAATCGATGATCGCGGCCTGACCGTGCCCGGGATAGCCGGGATAGTAAAGGCTGACAAAGTGGTTCTGATCACAAAAAAGAATGTAATGAGAGAGTTCAAATTGAGAGAGGAGAGTGAATAGTATAATGAAAAGATTAACGAGCGCGAGTTTATTATTGGGTATCTTAGCCCTGGGAGGGCATTTTACCTCTGGGCCTGCTCTTGGCGAACCGCAGGCAGAAATTGCCATTACTGCTATTGAAACCGCCAATCTTGATTCAACTAAAGCGGAAATTACGATCAAAGGCGATGGTGAAGTCGCTTATAAAGATTTTAAGGTGGCTAAGCCTCCGATGATCATCATAGATGTCGCTAACGCGGCCTTTAAAGTCGTTAATAAAAATATTCAAATTAATAAGGGAATAATAAAAAATATCCGGTCCAGCCAATTTAAAGTAAAACCGCGGAAGAGCGTGCGAGTGGCGATTAACCTTAAAGAGATAGCCGCGTATGAAGTAGTGAAAGGCGATAACCAGATTGTGGTGAAGATTGACCAGCCAGGTCTAGCCGCGGCGGCTCCTCAGGAAGAGGCTAATCCAGTCGAACCGGTAAAGGAAGAACCGAAACCAGCGGTAGAGGCTGCGGAACCTGTGCCAGCTGTGGCCGAGGCGCTGGCCGTAAGCGAAGCTACTGAAGAAACGATTCCAGCCACAGCAGGCAAGAAGGAACCGACCATTTCTCTTGATTTTAAGGATGCCGATATTCGCGATGTCCTCAAGATCCTGTCGGTAAAAAGCGGCATTAATATGGTCTATGGCGATGATGTAAAAGGATCAGTCACTATTCATCTGGATAAAGTCTCGTTCCAGGATGCCTTGAATATTATTTTGAGATTGACTGGATTATCTTATGATTACATAGCTTCTAATGTGATGAGAATCGCCAGCCCGGCTACGGTTAAATCAGAACAGTATCAAGCGGTAACTCAGACTGGGGTCTTTGGCGTGAATTATGCCAAAGCAGCGGAGCTGATCTCGTTATTGAGTACCTTATTGACTGCTCAAGGCAGGATTCAGGCTGATGTTAGAACTAATAGTGTGATCGTGACCGATATTAGCGACAATATTAAAAAAGTCGTGGACATGATCAAGATCCTGGATGTGCCTACGCCTCAGGTCATGATCGAAGCGCAAATAGTATCAGTAAATAAGGATGCGTCCAAGGAACTTGGCATTACCTGGAATCTGACTAAAACCTGGACTGCGACCGGAGCCGCGCCAAGCTTAACAAATACAGGGAAAACCGGAGGTATCACTACTGCCAATATTGGTGTGGCCCCTGGATTGATCTCCCTGGGGAAAGTAGTTAATAAAGCCGGTGAATGGACCAACTTGAATGCCACGCTGGGCGCCCTAGAAACCAAAGGTAAAGGCAAAGTATTGTCCAGCCCGAAAATAGCGACCCTGAACAATCAGGAAGCATCGATCCTATCCGGTAAAAAGGTAGCCTATGTAAGCTCCTCAGTTGTGTCTACCGGCGGAGCAACCCAGACTGTTAGTTTCATTGATGTCGGTGTTAAGCTGACGGTCACCCCCAGCATAAACCTGGATAAGAAAATAACCATGAAAATACATGCCGAGGTGAGCGCTATCGGTAACGTTCCTCCGGGAACAACAGTGCCGCCGCCCATCAGCACGCGCACCGCTGATACGAATATCCTGGCTGGAGACGGGGAAACACTGGTTATTGGCGGCCTGATCGATGAACAGGCTACAGAAGACCTGTCCAGGATACCGTTCATCGGTGAAATACCTATTATTGGCGCCTTGTTTACGCATAAGACCAGTAATACTACGAAAACCGAATTATTGGTGTTTATTACTCCGCATATAATGTAGTATTCGAGGATTCAGATAATTACGACTATCAGAAGATCAGGTTACCAGGCAGTGGATACCAGAATATCAGGTTATCAGGCGCCTGATTTCCTGCTGGCCGGTTCTCCTTAAAGCGCGAGTTTAGGTGTGTGAAAACCTTAAGTTCGCGCTTTTTTAGCAGGGATTGCTGAAAAATTCAGCCTCCCTTGATTACCCAGATTAAGTAAAGATAAGAAAAGGTGTTTTATGGCTGAAGACTTAAGCGTCGCTCTGGACCATCTAAAAAATAATTTTATTGAGGTGAGTATCAGGGAATTCCAGATTATTATTAAAAAGGCCCCAGAAAATTTTCAGGCCCATCTCTTTTTAAGTCGCGCTTTGGAAAAAAAGGCCAACCTGGAGCAAACTAAGGCTTTCTACTTTTTGGCCCTGGCAGAAGCCAAGTTAGCTTTAAAGCACAGCGCGGGACTTAATAAGGAAATCCATCAGCAGCTCATTAATCTCTATCACCAATGCGGCCAGTTAGACGTGGCCAGCGTTGAGTATAAGAAATATGCAGCCAATAATCCCGGCCATGAATTTTTTATAGAATGCCTTAAACAGATAGCTACGCTTTCCGCCTTTAAAATCGCCGTAATTCCCCGGTTGGACACAGGTAAAAAAGACAATATTATAGGCCTGTTTTTATTAGTGTTAGTCATCGGCGTTTTGATCTTCATCGTGTTGTTTGGCGTATTAAAATATTTCCAAATGAATACTCCGCTTAAATAGGGTTCGCTGAAAAACACAGCGAACCTTGATGGCGCAGATTAAAAACGAGATTATCCCCTGCTGATTTGTCCGAAAGTAAGGACAAATCAAAACCGCGGGGACAGGCACAGATTAAACACAAATTTTTTAGTGGGCCATAAATAATGATATTGCGTCGTTTAGCTGTTTTGCTGTTTTTTTTCGTCGCTCTTTTTTCCCCTTTTCTGAATGCCAGTTGGGATATTTGGTCCCAGACCCTGATCCACCTTTTAACTCTGCTCATCCTGACCTTATTCCTGTTTCAGGACCTACCTCAGGAAGGGAAAATAACTCTTTATTATACCACTGCCGATCTATGGTTTCTCCTTTATCTTGCCGCCGGGGTAGTTTCTTATTCCTGGTCAATTAATCAATTCAATACCCGCAATGAAATCTATAATCACTTCAATTATTATCTCCTTTTCTATTTAGGTCCGTTGCTGCTGTCAGAAGATTTTAGGCAGGCTCTTTTCTGCAGGATACTTGGCAGTGTCGCTGGTATTAGCGCTTTGATCATTGTCTGGCAAGCCTGGTCTGGCCAACAGATAACAGGCTATCTGCTTAATGCCAATGTCGCCAGCGGTTTCTTTATTATGGTTATTCCAGTATTAATATCCAGGCTGGCGGTGGCCAATATACAAAAAAAGGCTTTAATCAGCAGCTTGCCGGAAATTGTTTTAATAGTAATAATTTTGAGCGGTTTATGGGTAAATCGTTCTTTAGGCGCCTGGCTCAGCCTATTCTTAGGTATGACGCTTTTTATGATACTGAGCAGTAAGAAAATAGTAGAAAATAATATAATACTGCCAAAATGTATTTTCCTGGGTATACTGATAGGGGCAGTGGTGCTGAGCTACTTTTTGATGATTAAAATACATGAGCCGGAAGTGTATAATAGGCTCTGGTGGTGGAAAGGGGCTGTTAGTATGATCAGGGATCATCCTTTAGGCGGGGTAGGATTAGGTAATTTCGGGGCCATGTACCTCGTCTATAAAACCGCGGGATTGAATTCTCTCTATGCCCATAACCATTATCTGCAGCTCTGGTCGGAAATCGGTATTTTTGGCTTGTTTTTCTGGCTAGTGGGAGTTTATAAAGTAGTGAGCGGTAACCTGTCAAATTTAGCTAAACAAGAGCCTCAAAGACAATTTATTAGTTTGGGCCTCATCAGTGCCACGTGCGGGTTGTTGCTTAATAGCTTATTAGATTATAGCCTGGCTATCCCGGCCATCGCCATCATCTGGTGGGTGCTGTTAGGGCTATTGCGTTTTTCTCTCCCCACCCAATTTTTCTCCCTTAAAATAAGCCTCGCTAGCCGCGTGGTTTATCTTATTGCCGCTATAATCATGGGAGTGGTTATCACCAAACCTTTCCTGGCCAGTCAGCGGTATGTCAGCGGCCTAGATTATTTAAACGGTAAAAATACTAGCGCGGCCAAAAAAATGATGCAGGACTCGATCGTCCTGGACCCGCTCAATGCCCAGGCTTACGGATTTTTATCAGATATCGCTAAAAAAGAGGGAGATCTAAATACCGCTATAGCTTATCTGCAGAAAGCTATTTCTCTTAATGAGTATTTCGGGCCATTCCATCATAATTTGGCTTTGCTGTATGAGGCCCAGGGAAATCTGCCTCAGGCCATTATAGAAGCAGAGAGGGCTTTGGCTTGTCACCGGCAGAAAGCATTATATCACTATACTCTTTCCCTCTTCTATAAAAAAGTCGGTCGCTTAACTGAAGCGGAACAAGAGTATCGTCAATGCCAGGAGCTATTACCGCTTGCCCAGAATAATTAACTATATTCTATTGGCCATAGTTTGTTTTCTCCCGTTATTTAACGGGGGTAAGGGCTTTGGCGCTTTTTGCGCGGTTAATGTATTGCTGTTTGGCCTGGGGCTAGGGGTAATTTACCGTCTGCGTAAAAAGGATCAGGTCAGCCTTGCCACAGTTCCTCAATTTAATACCTGGGTGTCCTGGTTTTATATTATTGTTTTGCTTAACTTGTTTTTTACCGTCTATCTGTATGCTACGGTTATCGAGTGGATCAGGATAACCGGCTATATCCTCTTGTATTTGCTCTTGAGCTTAAACGCCGGTAGTGACCGAAAATCTTTTACTTCATTGATCAGGCAAACCCTGGTTCTGGTAATCATCCTCTCCTTGATCGAAGCCATAATTATTATCATTCAAACCCTGCTGCACTTGGTTCCTCGTGGAACCATGCCCAATGAGAATGTAGCTGCTTCCTATATACTCATTGGATTAATGTGCATAGTGGCCTATGTTTTCTTTGATTCCGAATCTACCCGCCGAGAAAAAGTTATGGGCAGACTAGTCGCCCTGGTGTTAACAGGCGCCTTGTTGCTAACGCATTCGCGGGGTATCCTGATTGCTCTGGTAGCGGCGTTGGGGGTTTTAGTAAAGCTTAAATATAAAAAATGGGGGTTGATCGCGGTTTTTTTAGCGGCGGTAGTGATTTTGGCTTTTTTCCCCTTATCTTTTTTTGATGCTGTTTTTAAAATTAATACTCCTTATAGCTACCGGAGAATATATATTTGGCAAAGCGCCTGGGAGATCATAAAAAACCGTCCCTGGTTTGGTTGGGGCATGGGTAATTTTGGCCTGGCTTATCCTCGTTTTAATATGCCGGGTTTTGATACGGTCCTGCGTTATGGAAAAGTCACCCGCTTTGCCCACAACGAATTTTTGCAGCTAGCTGCCGAACTAGGTCTGCCGGCTTTAGGATTATTTTTAGGTATTATTAGGTATGTTTTCAAAGCCGGACGGGATCTTGCCCGCGAAAAATATTTTTCCTGGACCCAGGCTGCTGGTTTTAGCGCCTTGACCGGTATTATTGTTCATAGCCTGGTTGATTTTAATCTTCATTTGCCGGCCGTAACTTTTATTACCGTTATATTAGGCGCCAGCCTCTTATTTGGCTCGTCTGCCAGCCAGGATAAGGCCTGTTATGTTTCAGCGGCTACGAAGAAGGTGATCAGCCTGCTTATGATAGCCATATTAGCGATCAATACTTCCTTTTTCATCGGGCATTTATTTTTGACTAAGGCAGAAAGAGGGGAAGCCACGAAAGCGCCGCTGGAATCGGTTATTAACGCCTATCAGAAAGCTCAATGGTTTAATCCGTTGAATAGTTATCATCATGAGAAATTGGCCAGGATCTACACTAACCAGTATCAGAATGACCATAATGTATCTGCCGGGGAATTAGCTGTATCAGAATATACTCTGGCCAGCAGGCTGAATCCGGAAGAAGCGTCATATTACGAGGATTTGTTTTATTTATATTATAATCTTGGCTCTTCCTTACCTGATATGGAAACAAACTATGTCCTGGTAAATACTCATAATCCCCATCTGGCCAAGCCCACCCTGGTATTAGCCATATTCCATTTACAGCGCCGGAACTTCGGGCGCGCCATACAGTTGCTATCCGAGGTGATCAATAAAGAACCTAATTATCTGGCGGCTTATTATTATCTGGCAAAAGTCTATGAGTCTCTTGGCGATCCTGAAGCGGCCCGTGATCAATACGAAATACTCGTGCCTAAAATTAATCAGCATTTAGAGAAGATGGCCCAGAGCGATTATGAGTTGCAGGCTTTAAAAGTGCCTCGCCTGGAAGTTTTTACCCGTCTGGGAATCTTGTATAGCCAGGAACGAAAGCATCCTCAGGCCGTCAGCATGCTTAAACAAGCGCTATCCTTGGACCCGCGTCAGCCTGAAGCTTTGAATGCCTTAGCCGGCGCCTATTTCAGCCAGGGGAAATATCAAACCGCCTTGCCTTATGCCCGGGAAGCCGTCTGTTTAGCCCCGCAAAATCTGGAATTTAAACAGAACCTGGACTTATGCCTGCAAAAAATCTCTTCTTCCCGCAAACCCTAAGTTTTTCTTGCTATTTAGCCGATTCATCGTATATAATAATCAAATATGACTTATCTCCACTCCGAGAAGAATAATCCCCGAGTGGCCATGGTTTTGGCCAGGTTTTATCCTGTTCTTGGCGGTACGGAAAAGCAGGCTCTGTTGCTGGCTCAATATTTGCGGAAGCAGGGTACGGAGTTATTTGTGGTAACGGCTCGCCGGCAGCAGCAAAAAGCCTACGAAGAATTAGGTAATATCAAGATCTACCGGACAGCCAGTTATTTCTCTGGTTGGAGCGGGTCGTTAATATTTATGTTTTCTTCCTTTATATTCCTTTGGCGGAAACACCGGCATTTTGATATTATACACGTTTTTCTAGCTGGTTCTCCGGCTCTCATGGCCGTCCTGCTGGGGCGGTTACTGCAGAAGAAAGTGGTTTTGAAGTTCGGAGGAGCCGGATCGACCGGAGATATAGCCACGAGCAATAAATCGCTCTTGGGTAGGATAAAAATAAGCTTATTGAAAAAATATATTTCCTCGTACGTAGTACCGACACAGGAGATTAGCGCCGAGATCAGGCAAGAAGGTTTTTATCCGGCAAAGACCCAGCATATTGCTAATGGGGTAGATATAGAAAAATTTAGTCCGGTGTCGGCAGCAGAAAAAACGCTTTTACGACAGGAGTTAAAGCTACCGTTACAGCACCTAGTGTTGTATGCCGGTCGGTTAGAAAAAGGCAAAGGCGTGGACATATTGCTGACTTGCTGGTCCGCGGTATGTCAACAATTTCCAACCGCCCATCTATTAATTCTGGGAGATGGAACATTGCTGGCTTCACTGAAAAACAGGGCTATGAGTTTAGATTGTCGAGAGCAGATACATTTCTTAGGAACCATACAGGAAATACATAAATATTTGCAAACCGCGGATTTATTTGTCTTACCCTCACTGGCCGAAGGGTTATCTAATGCCTTACTGGAAGCAGCGAGCTGTAGACTGGCGATTATTGCTACTGATATAGGCGGCACTAACGAGTTGATAGGTAACGGTCGTAATGGTTTATTGGTTACCTTAGGTAATAGTCAAATATTGGCTGAGAGGATAGTTTTCTTGTTAACGGACGAACAGGAGAGATCGAGATTGGGCACAGCCGCCCGGCAGACCGTAGCCGCTAACTACAGTATTGGAATTATTGCGGATAAATATCTGAATTTATACAAATCACTAATAGAAAGGACATCACTTGATACCCATAATTGATCTTAAAAAACAATACGAAACAATTAAAAAAGAAGTAGATCCGGTGATTCAGGAGGTCATTTATAGCACCCGATATGTTTTGGGAGATGAAGTAGCTAATCTTGAAGCTGGGATCGCGTCATATACCGGCGCTAAATTCGCGGTGGGAGTTAATTCTGGTACAGATGCTTTATTGTTAGCCCTAAAAGCCTGCGGTATAGGTCCAGGTGATGAAGTTATAACTACTGCCTTTAGTTTTTTTGCCACTGCGGAAGTGATCGATCTATTGGGGGGTAAACCAGTTTTTGTTGATATAAATAAAGAAGATTTCACTATTGATGTTTCACTGATTGAAAGGAAGATCAATAAAAATACTAAAGCTATTATTCCTGTGCATCTGTACGGGCAGGCTGCCGCGATGGATGCAATTTTAGCTCTGGCTGGAAAATACCATTTGAAAGTGATTGAAGACTGCGCCCAGGCTTTAGGAGCAGAAATAGAGACGGTCGATGGCAGGCTGCAGGCAGTAGGTAAAGGCAGTGTACAGGGAAAACCGGCAGAACAAAAAAAGCGGAGAAGAGTTGGCAGCCTGGGTGATTATGGCTGTATCAGCTTTTATCCCACCAAAAACCTGGGCTGTTTCGGTGATGGCGGTATGATCGTAACTAATGATGAAAACGCATACAACCTGTTAAAGAAGTTGAGGTCGCACGGGGAAAAGAAAAAATATGAGCATGAATTTGCCGGGTATAACAGCCGACTGGATACTCTGCAAGCGGCGGTCCTTCTGGTCAAGCTAAGATATTTGGATACGTGGACGGATCGCCGGATTGAAATTGCTAAAATGTACGATAAGAAATTAACTGCAGTAAAGACGCCAAAAGCCAATAATAAAGGCTTACGCCATGTTTATAACCTTTATACCATTCTTACCGCGGACCGCGAGGGCCTGCAAAAGTTGCTCAAGGAAAAAGAGATCGGTACGGCCATCCATTATCCCCTAGCCATGCCTTTTCAAGAAGCTTTTAATAAATATGGCTATAAAAAAGGGGATTTCCCCATTGCGGAAAATGCAAGTACGAAAGTATTGTCTATCCCTATGTATCCAGAATTAACTGACCAACAGGTGGACCAGGTAATAACAGCCGTGAACAGCTTTAGAAGGTAAGGGATGAATAACGCAAAGCCAAGAATTGTTTTCATTTCTCTGGAATACGCACCGGTAATCGGCGGAGCGGAAAAACAGACTAAAACTCTGGCAGAGAAATTGACTGCCGCGGGTTTCCCGGTATCGGTTCTGACCCGTTGGCACAAGGGATTGTCTGACTATGAGGTAGTGAACGGAGTAGAAATAAAAAGAATCAGGACGCTCTGGCTGCCGATTTTATCCTGGCTTACTTTTATCGGCGGAGTGCTATTATTCGTGCGGCGGAACAAAAAAAAGAACTTAATTCTGCAGGCCCAGATCCTGAGCATGCCAGCTTTAGCT
>JACRDM010000086.1 GCA_016218565.1 Elusimicrobiota bacterium
AAAAGAAACTATTTCCAACATTGATGAGCCTGATTATAGCCTGATGCACCGGGCGCAGCAAAAACTTGACCATCTCACCAAACCCCCAGGGAGTCTGGGGAGATTAGAAGAATTAGCCAAACAAGTCGTCGGGATAACCAGAAAGGAAAGTCCTGAATTTAAGAATAAAATTATATTTACTCTGGCCGCGGACCATGGTGTCACGGAAGAAGGGGTAAGCGCCTTTCCCAGAGAGGTTACCGCCCAGATGGTGTATAATTTTATCAAAGGCGGCGCCGGAATTAATGTTTTAGCTAGACACGCTGGAGTTAGGGTAGTAGTGGTAGATATGGGAGTGGCAGAAGAAATTCAAAAATCAAAAATAGAAAATAAAAATTACCATAATAATATATTCAAAAATAGAAAGATAAACTTTGGGACAAAAAATATGGCCAAAGGTCCGGCTATGTCCAGAGAGGAAGCGGTAAAATCCATTGAGACAGGAATAAAATTATTTGAAGAAGAATTTATGAAGGGCCTTGATATTATCGGCACCGGCGAGATGGGGATCGGGAATACCACGCCGGCCAGCGCCATAACCGCTGTTTTTACTAAAAGAAAGGTTGCGGAGGTCACCGGTAGAGGAACGGGGATAAATGACGCTGCTCTGGATAATAAAATCAAAGTCATAAAAAAGGCTTTAAAAGTGAATAATCCCGACTGCCATGATCCACTAGACGTTTTGTCAAAAGTAGGCGGTTTTGAAATAGGGGGATTAGCAGGTATAATTCTGGCGGCCGCCGCCAAAAATACTCCTATAGTGATAGATGGGTTTATATCCGGCGCAGCGGCAATGATCGCTTACCATCTAAAACCCAAGGTCAAACACTACCTGATGGCCAGCCATTGTTCGGCTGAACAAGGGCATAAATATATTTTGGAACATCTGGGGTTAAAACCAATTTTAGATTTAAATTTGCGGTTAGGGGAAGGGACTGGAGCAGCCTTAGCCATCCAAATAATTGAGGCCGCGATTAAGATCCTGGCCCAGATGGCCACTTTTAAGGACGCTAATGTTTCGGGGAAGACATGAAAAGTTTCTTTTTGGCGCTACAATTTCTGACCATTATTCCGCTTAAGTTAGAGAAGTTTAAAGAACAAGATTTAGCCGAATCCAGTAAATATTTTCCGTTAGTTGGATTATTATTGGGATTAATTTTAGCCGGCGCTCATAGACTCTTATTACTGCTGAATTTTGACCCATTCTCTATAAATATCAGCGTGGTTGTTTTGCTTGTCGCTCTTACGGGAGCCTTGCATCTGGACGGTTTAGCCGATACCACCGATGCCTTCTTGAGCCGAAAGAACAAAGATGAAATGCTCCAGATTATGCGCGATCCCCATATCGGGGTAATGGGGACCCTGAGTCTATTATGTATCATCTTGCTCAAAATTGCCTTTTTTTCTTCTATTGATGCAGCCCTTAAAACAACTGCCCTACTGCTAATGTGCAGTACCAGCAGATGGACACTGGTTCTGTCAATGTTTTTATCTTCTTATGCCCGTCATGAAGGTAAGGCGAAAGTTTTTATGCAAGGGATGAATCTCAAAATATTTATCATCGCCACTATTTTTACTCTGGCTATATGTGTACTCATATATCAATTGAAAGGATTTATAATTCTCTTAGTAATAGCGCTACTCGCTTTTTGGGTTAATAGCTTCCTAAATAGTAAAATTGACGGAGTCTCCGGGGATACCCTGGGAGCAGTAAATGAACTTATGGAATTAGCCATACTATTTAGTTTAGGTCTGTTAGCAAAGATCAATATGTGGGCAATATTCAAAATATTTTAAAAAAGTCTTGCAAGAATAATTAAATATTGTTAATATTTAGTTATGCTTATGCAGACTCCTTATTATTTAATCGATGAAAATAAATTATTAAAAAATTTAAAAATAATACAACAGGTCAGGGACCGCTCCGGCGCCAAATCAGTCCTGGCGCTAAAATGTTTTTCCACCTGGAGTGTTTTCGGCCTGATGAAGAAGTACCTGGACGGGACGACCAGCAGTTCTTTGTATGAAGCCCGGCTCGGTTATGAAAAATTTGGCAAGGAAGTGCATGCCTATTGCGTGGGTTTTTCTAAAACCGATATAAAAGAAGTCAAACAGTACGCGGATAAAGTAATTTTTAATTCGTTGTCGCAGCTAAAATCTTTTTATCAGGATGTCCGTAACCTTAAAGTCGGGGTAAGAGTAAATCCGCAGATTAGTTATTCTCATTTTGATCTGGCTGACCCGGCAAGACGATTTTCCAGACTGGGGGTAATTGACCAGAAAGTCCTGCTGCGGGCAGTGCCCTTGATTAGCGGAGTAATGTTCCATTTTAATTGTGAAAATGATGATTTCCAGAATTTTTCAACCAATCTTGATCTGATCGGACGTACCTATGAAAAACTGCTAAAGCAATTAGAATGGGTCAGCCTGGGCGGAGGCCTTTATTTTACCCAGGACGGATATCCGCTGGAAAAGTTCTGTCAGAAACTAAAAAGCTTCAGCGAAAAATACCAGGTACAGATCTATTTAGAACCAGGAGAAACAGCGATCACCCAGGCTGCTGAGCTGGTCACTACAGTAGTGGATATCGTTCATAATAAAGCGGATATCGCCATAGTAGACGCCTCTACTGAAGCGCACATGCTGGATCTGCTGATCTATCGCACCCAGGCTAAAATAGATGCTGGCGGCGGACGGTACAAATACGTGATCGCCGGACGATCGTGCCTGGCTGGTGATGTATTCGGGACCTATCGTTTTAAATCCAGGCTGAAAACAGGCAGTATCATCCGCCTGGCTGATGCCGCTGGATATACCATGGTCAAAAAGAACTGGTTCAACGGATTGCAGATGCCCTCAATTATCGTGAAGAGACGGAATGGTTCACTGGCAATGGTCCGCTGTTTTGAATATAAGGATTTCGTCAACAGCTTGTCATGATTCGGATTATGCTTGGGAGAGGATAAGGTAATGAAAAAAAAGAAAAACGTGCTGATCATTGGTGCCGGCGGCGTTGCCCATGTGGTGGCGCATAAGTGCGCCCAGAACAATGATCTCCTGGGTGATATTTGCCTTGCTTCCCGGACGCAGCGCAAGGGCGATAAGATCATTGACAGCATAAAAAAGAAAAACAATATGAAAGATAAAACCAGGCAGCTCTATTTCCGCCAGGTAGATGCGCTGGATGTCCCGGCGCTGGTGAATCTGATTAAAGAAACTAATTCGCAGATCGTCTTGAATTTAGGTATTTCTTTTGTGAATATGTCAGTGCTGGAAGCCTGTATCCAAGCTGGAGTGGTTTATATGGACACGGCCATTCATGAAGAACCTGGCAAGGTTTGCGAGGATCCTCCCTGGTATGCCAACTATGAATGGCAGCGCAAAGACCGCTGCCGGGAAAATGGGATCACGGCTATCCTGGGCGTGGGTTTCGATCCAGGCGTAGTAAACGCCTATTGCGCCTACGCGGTGAAACATCATTTTGACAAGATCGACACGATCGATATCCTGGATGTGAATGCCGGCAATCACGGCAAATATTTTGCCACTAACTTTGACCCAGAAATTAACTTTAGGGAATTCAAGAAAGTGTGGACCTGGATCGACCGGAAATGGGTAGAGAAAAAAGTCCATACGAAAAAATTAGTTTACGAATTTCCAGTTGTGGGCAAACAGACTGTTTATTTGACCGGGCACGACGAATTGCACTCTTTGTCGCGGAACATTGACGCTAACAGCATCCGGTTCTGGATGGGATTCAGTGATCATTACATTAAAGTTTTTACGGTGCTCAGCAAGCTGGGCTTGCTTTCGGAGAAAACCGTAAAAACCGCGGAAGGGGTAGAGGTAGTGCCGCTCAAGGTAGTAAAAGCCGTCCTGCCCGACCCGCTCTCTTTGGCGCCTAACTATACGGGAAAAACCTGTATCGGGAACCTGATCAAGGGTACAAAGAACGATGTGCCCAAAGAGATGTTTATTTACAACATCTGTGATCATGCTGAATGCTACAAGGAAGTGGAATCCCAGGCCATCAGTTACACTGCCGGGGTACCGCCGGTGGCCGCGGCCATACTCGTGGCTAAAGGCACCTGGGATGTCAAGACCATGGTAAATGTTGAAGAATTGGATCCTGACCCGTTCATTGAACTGCTCGATAAAATGGGCCTGCCAACAGAGATCCAGGAAACACCGTCCGCTGCTTAAAAATAGCGTATAGCGTGTAGCGTATAGCAAAAGACGGGGCGCATATTTTGCTTAAATAATTCTGTAAAAAAAGTCCTTGACAAAAACGAGTCTTTGTGTTATGAGTTTATTATAATCGCAGACAATACCTTACCTACAGCCGCGGTTTGATAGTCATTAGGCCTATTCATTAGTTTTTGTTAATGAATAATGCCAATCACTATAGGCCATAGAAAGTTTTTTTATGGCTTTTTTATTCTTGGTTGGGAGGAGCAAATGCGCAGAAAAGCAGTGGGAATTTTAGGGATTTTGTTACTTTTCGCGACCGCACTAATACACGCTGACGAAAATACTGATCAA
>JACRDM010000087.1 GCA_016218565.1 Elusimicrobiota bacterium
AGTCCCAGCCTAAATTATACCTGGAAACGATATTTCCTTTTAAGCCGCACGCATAGTCAAAATTAGTGACTAAATCTGCCGGAAATAATATCTTGTTTTTCAGAGACAATCCGATTTTGGCTTTTTGCGGCAATTCCTCTGAATTTACCGCGGCGCCGATATTCTCTATTATTAATCCTAAGTTTACCTGCCCCGGCCGCATTTCATAAAGCCCGCCAGCGTCAAAATTAATATGGCGCGCAACCGCAGTATAAATCTTTTGTTCTACTATCCTGGCGCTCAAGCCAGCTGATACCTTAGAGTCAAACAACCTGGCGCCATAAACAATATTAATAACCTTGTCCTGCGCCTTAAAACTGCCAGAGGTTTCATAGTAAGCGCCCCGGCTGTCCTCGGTAGTTAAAGGAATCAGCCCACTGTCTAAATATACCACGCCTATCTCTGTCCCGCTATTAGCGCCGATTTTTCGGCTATAATTGGCCGAACCAATTTTTACCCCTTCCCAATATTTTAAATAGCCAAAAGAAAACTGCTGATTCTTTAACATCGTCAAGCTGGCAGGATTGCCATAAACTACTTCTCCTGCGGTGTCACCTAAGGCCACATTAGCTTCGCCCATGGCCGCGGCTCTGGCTGACGGACATATCTCCAAAAAGGAAAAAGCCGTCGTACCTGCGCCTTTAGCCAATACATTATTAACTAAACTAAACAGGCCTAAAATTATAACAAAACTCAGGACTGCCCCTTTAGCTCTCACTTGATTACCCCGATTTTACCGATCTTTTTATGCCCTTCTCCATCGGTTATGAGATAATAATACAGGCCCCTGGCCACTTTTTCGCCGGTTTCATTGGTCCCGTCCCATTCAGCCAGACCGCTAAGGCCGTCATTGGCGATAGCCCCGGAGGCATAACCAGGCTCAATCTGCCGAACCAATTGACCGTCCAGCGTATAGATTTTAATGGTAGGATCAGCAGACAAATACTTAAATTTACAAGTTCCCCTGACCGCAGCGCTGAAATTCACCGGGTTGGGGAATACGGTTACTTGATCCAGATTCTGGCCTGTGGTAAAAAGCTTTAGCGCCCGGTAAAGGCCATTGCTGTAAATATCCGTAGACACCGTAGTATTAACAGGGTCAATAGTTTGCGGCGCTTCCACTAACGTCCAGGAAGTTTCATTCAGCGCGGTTATACGCAGAAATTTCGCAGTATTTTCAGTAATAGATGCTGGATAAGGAATCCTGGCCGTCAGTCCTTTAGTATAAGGGACAGCCGTGGTCAGAGTATGATCCAAAATTTCAAACCTAGTTACCGTGTTTTCCAGACCCGCGCTGGTTTGGAAGGTTTTATAATCAGTATTATCCACGCCAGCATTGGCAGTATCGCTGTCTGCGGTGTGAATGCCGGCCAAAATTGTGGCTCCTACGATATCAGCGGAAGTATTGAACGCATTACTGCCAATAATCAAATGGGTAACGCCATTCATAGCAGCAACCGCGGCCCCGGCCGTCACCGCTACCGGCTGGTAATAGATCAGAGCATTGGTTTTAGTAGCGGTTTCCTGATTATCGAGGTTCTTGATCTTAATATCAGTATAGCCCACTCTGGACTGAGGAGGAACCGTCACTGTCAGCTCAGTGTCGCTTACTACGATGGCGCTGGTACTGGCAGTGACGCCAAACGTGGTTACCGCGCCATTGTTGAAACCAGTACCTTTGATGGTTACCACCGGCCCGCCAGAGTTCATGGCTTTATCAGGAAAGACCTCAGTGATTGACGGAGGAGGCGTAGTATAAGCATAGACTCCGCCGGCAGGCGAGGTCACTGAGCTTGATTCAACGCCCCCGGCATAGAAAGTCGGCGCCGAATGGTCGACCGTCAGGGAATCTACCCTGAAATTATCCAGGCCGGTATTAATAGCGGTCCAATTAACCCCATTGTCCAGGCTTTTATAGACCCCTAAATCAAAAATACCGGCATATAATGTTCGCGGGAATATTGGATCAATAACCACTTCGGCCAAGACTGTTTTGCCAGCGAAAGCGCAGAGCGACCAGGTGGCGCCGTGGTCAGCGCTCCGGTACAATCCCGAGTTTGTTCCTATCACCAGGGTGGCGCTGTCAAGGACCGCGATGGAATACACGTTCAAAGCGTTCAAGCCAGTATTGGACGCAATGAAAGAAATCCCGGCATTGGCGCTCTTATATATACCTGACCCCATGGTCCCGACATAGACATTATTGCTGTTTCGCGGATCTACCGCAATCGCCGCCGCGAATAAATTACTATCAATTACACTCCAAAAACCTCCGCCATTGACACTGCGGTATAAGCCGGTATCAGCGCCGGCATAGAGCGTACCTGAATTAGGATCCAGCGCCAGGGAATACACACTCGGCGCGCTTCCTAATCCATTATTAACCTGGAACCAGCTTTCGCCTCCATTGACAGTTTTTAGCACTCCGCCCTGGTAAGAACCAGCATAAATGGTATCCGGCGAAGAAGGGTCTATCACCGCCGCATACATAAATAAAAAACTCCAACTGGTATAGCCATAGGCGTCCGGAGTGGCGCTTAATCCCGCGTTTTTAGCAGTCCAGGTCGCGCCTTGATCCGTACTTTTAAAGACCCCTTCCCCCATGGTCGCCGCGTACATTATATGGCTATCGGCCGGATTAAGGAGCAAATCAACAATTCTCTTCTGGGAGACAGAGCCGGTTTTAGTCCAGACGCCCACTCCGGCCCAAACCGGCGACCCTGCTGTAAAACAGAAAAACGCAGTAACTAAAACAACTGCGCTCATTGTTTCCGTATAAGCCACAATATTTTTCCTGGCGGCTTTTTTATTATTCATACCCGGCTACCCCTTAGCGCCAACCTGCTTTCCCATAACTAAAAGTGACATACCTTTTGTCTTTTGTCAAGCCTTTAACAGAAAAAATCATTGGGTTTTCAGCCGTTCTTGCAGAATCGCCTTCACTTCACTATCTAGCTTAGACTGTTCAGCGGGAAATAAAAACATCAATTGATTGACCTTAGCGCATTCAGCCAGCGAATAATTGGCCTGATACCACTCCTTCCACCAGTTTTCCTGATATTTTGCTGCCCTGGCGCTGATTTCCATCATCTTTTTTTGCGCAGCGCGGGAACCGGAAAGATCCCTTATATTGATGCCGGCTTTTTTCATCTCCTCATCAAAAAAATTACGGTAGGCAAAATTTGCTTCCAAACCAGCCATTTTATATTTACGGTATACTGTCCGGTGATGGTTGGTTAGTCCTTTTTTTCTTTCCTTTTCAATTTCTGCTCTAGGGTCTTGCTGCGGCGCCGGCACAGCGGCAGAGGCCGGCGCAGGGAGAATGGCAGCCGCGGCTTTTTTCTTCTTTTTTTTCAGTTGAATGATATAGGCGCGCATATTCGCGGCGCGGTCTTTCCGGCCAAATTTCTGGTATAACTGCCATAAGCGCGTTTGTATCTCCAAATCTTCCGGTTGTTTCAGAGCCAGCATTTCCCATAAAAGAATATTGTCTTTCACCGCCGGCTGTTTTTTGTCTTGCAGTTTTTGATACTGGTTATAGGCGCCGGCCAAATCGCCAGACCTGAACAGCAGGTCTAGTATCTGCAAACGGTCCAAATCAGTGAAAACAGCTTCATATTTAGCGCTTACTTCGGCAATCAACTGTCGTAATAGCGCGGTCTCGCCTCTAAAAAAATAAACATCTAACAAGGCTTTGGCTGATAACCGCGCTGCTGGACTAGCCGGATACCGACGCCAAACTTTTTCCAAATAAGGAGCAGCCTGGGCATATTGCTGCCGCGCGGTATAAATAAAGCCGATCTTATACCACACCACTGGCCGCTGAGCAGTCGTTAAATAACCGCGCGTCGCTTTTTCATACAAAGACAAAGCCGGCTCATACTCTCCTTTTTGTAAAAGAATCCCCGCGGCCGCAATTAGCGCGGTAGTCTTTTTCGCGCGCGCCGTCTGCCAATACACACCCGCGCCTACTGCGGTGATAATCAGCAGCATACTGATAATTATTTTCTTGGTGGGGAAATTAATCATTAGAACCTCGCTTGAGTTTAGGATAGTGTTACCAACAAAAGTGTATCATATTAAATTCGTTTAGTCAATTCCATACTTTTTTTCCTGGCCGAGTAAACCCAGGGGCTGGTTTTGCTTGACATCTAATTATAATAATGTTATTCTTTTAGCGCGTAGATCTGCTTGGGAGGAACTATGAAAATATCAGTTAAAGGATACACTCTGGTAGAACTGGTTATGGTTATCGGCATAATTTCGGTTATTAGCTTTTTGGCTATTATCATCGCCAGTAGATTTTTAAGGAATAATAAAATTAACACGGCTAAAAGCCAGATGATGGCGCTGCGGTTGTCTTTGAAATCGTATCTTTCCGACACTAATACCTGGCCAGTAGCTGATGGGAGCGCGCTGGGCATTACCCCAGATGATAACACGCAATGGAACCTCGCCTTAATTACTGGCACCGGCATACCTAACTGGCATGGACCGTATGCGCTGGCTATACCAAATGATCCCTGGGAACATCGTTATATCTATAGTAATTATTCTTTGACTGGCGCCAGATTTTCCGCTATTGTTTGCCAGGGGCCGCTTGGCAATAATGGAGCCGCGCCTTATTATGCTATTGCCGACCCTTATCTGATCGCCAATAAAACCACTTATCGCCCTGATCGTCAAGGATTTAGCCAGATCCCGGGTATTGGCAGTGACGGCTTTTCCATCATTCTGTGGATGGAATAGGTTATACAAAAAGACGAGCCGTCAGCCAGGCCGAAATTGATTCGCCAAATAACATTACCATTATAGCTGAAAACGCGATGAAAGGCCCAAACGGTATAGGATCTTTTCTCTTTTTACGGCCTGAAATCAATAATACGATCCCGGCGCTACCGCCAACCAAAAAAGACAATCCTAACATTATAAGCGTATATTCCCAGCCTAAAAACGATCCTAAACCAGCGGCTAATTTTATATCCCCTCCCCCCATCGCTTCCCTCGGCATGTCGCCTTCGCCTTTGTAGAACGTCTTCGTGAACAGCAGCAAAGACCCC
>JACRDM010000088.1 GCA_016218565.1 Elusimicrobiota bacterium
CTCAATGCGGGCCTTCTCTTCTTGCAATCCGCGAAGTTTTTTCTCCAAATCGAACTTACGGTTATTTAGACCCTTTAATTGTCGTATCAGAACAGTATTCTCGTTTCGAATTAACTTTAAGCTATCCTGGATTTTATTTTTGTCCAGCCACAGCAACCTAAAGCCAAGGTCAGAGCCAGGATTATTTCATCTCCGGCACATATCCAGCGTTTCCTGGAAGCGCTCACTGATAATATTAAGAAGTATGAGCAGAAATTCGGCCCAATCAAGCCCCTGGTCACGCCGGATGAAAAAAGCAGGATGGTACACTAGAAAAAGACAAATCCGAAATTAGAAACTCGAAATCCTAAACTTGTCAAAAGGGCGATATTGGGTTTTGAATTTTGATAATTGATAATTGGAGATTGTTTAGTATTTAGATATTAGGATTTATATTTTATTTAGGGAGGATTAAATGAAAAAGATTTTATCGTTAGTAGGAATACTGACAGTTTTGTTGGCCCAAAGTGTGTATGCGGCGCCGACTGAACAGGGGGTAAAGGATTTCCTGGAGGTGGTCAATAAACCCTTAAACGGCGTGGTTTCGACGGGATTGATCGGCGGAGAACCTCTCCCTGGATTGCCTAATTTTACCGTAGGTACCGGAGTAGCTGCTTTTAAAGTTGACTATAAGGATATTAATACCAGCGAAGCCAAGACGGCTTATTTACCGACTCTTTTTGCCGCTGCTCGTCTTGGTTTATTTGGTGGCATCGGTTTGCCAGGAGTGAGCGGCATTGGCTCGCTAGCCGTAGGAGCACGGTATGGAGTTATTCCATCCGGGGCTGAAAACCCGGTAGGGGTGACTGGCGGCGAACTGAGAATCGGCTTGCTGAATGACAGCCTGACTACACCGGGAGTCAGTGTCAGTCTTACTTACAATAAAGTTTCGGATATCAAATTCGGTAAGGACAGCGATGATGTCCAGGCTACGATCAAAGCCCATAATATGGGGGTTAAAGCCATTGTGCAGAAAGAGTTGCTCATTTTTACTCCGTATATTGGTGTTGGTCAGGAAAAGTTTAGTACCGAGGCTTCTTACCGGATAGGGTCACTACGCATCAACAAAATCTGGGATAAGAATTCTACCGAAACCCGCTGGCTGGCTGGTCTGGAAATTACCCCGTTCCCATTTTTCCGTTTAGGATTAGAATATAATTCAGTAGGCAGCGACCCGGCCTATGCGCTCAGCCTAAGATTTAAGCTTTAAGTTTTAATCAGTGTAATGTATTTACCAAAAAAAAATTTACCAAAAAAAAGGGCTTGACAAAGTTTCAGAAATACTATACATTTAATAGCTTCTGGATTATATTAACTAAAAATACAGGTCGCTAATGAATATTAAACAAATTTTTGAAAAAGTGAAGCAATTCTTCAGAGAAGTAGTAGCTGAAGGCAAAAAGGTATCGTGGTCAACCAAGCAGGAGTTTATCGGGGCCACGATCGTAGTTATTTTTGCGATAATGGTACTGTCCTTGTTTATCGGGCTGGTGGATTTTGTGCTTTCCAGGTTATTTGGCTTGATCATATAAGTCTCGTTTGAAATCTCATTTCGCCGCGGGTTCAGAATAAACAGACTTAAATTCAAGAAATTCAAAATAAACGTAATTATATTATGGGGTAAAAGTAATGGCCAAGCGCTGGTATGTGTTGCACACTTATACGGGACATGAAGACCGGGTTAAAGAAAATTTACTCAAGCTGGTGGCTACCAAGAACCTGACTGATAAGATTTTCACCGTTCTCGTTCCCACGGAAGAAGTCGTAGAAATTAAAAACAATAAGAAAAAAGTCTATACCCGAAAATTTTTCCCTGGTTATGTGCTGGTGGAAATGGAGATGGATGAGCAAGTATGGGGGATAATTCGCACCACTCCCGGCATTACCGGTTTTTTAGGCGGGACTACTCCGGTCCCCTTGCCGGAAGAAGAGATCAGCAAGATCCTGGACCTGAGTAACCGGGAACATACAGCGAAACCGAAGCCAGCGATCATATTTGATAAAAACGAGAATGTGCGAATAATTGAAGGGCCTTTTTCCAATTTTGCCGGGATAGTGGAAGAAGTGAATATGGAACGAGGCAAGTTGAAAGTCATGGTCACTATTTTTGGCCGGGCGACACCGGTGGAGCTTGATTTCTTGCAGGTAGAGAAAATATAATAAGTAGGATTACAGTGATTCTGAAGAGCGATTACGGTGATTTTATTTGCTTTATCACTGTAATCGTTTTAATTATCACTGGAATCATTTTTTAAAAGGAGTTAAGTTTTATGGCTAAGAAAGTAAAAGCGATAGTCAAATTACAGATCCCTGCGGGAGCGGCTAATCCGGCGCCTCCGGTTGGCCCGGCGTTAGGCCAGCAGGGTGTCAATATCATGGAGTTTTGCAAGCAGTTCAATGCCAAAACCGCCAGCCAGGAGCAAGGTATCATTATCCCGGTAATAATTACGGTATATGAAGATCGCAGCTTTACCTTTATAACTAAGGTGCCTCCGGTGGCGATATTATTAAAGAAGGCGGCTGGTATTGCCGTAGCCAGTGGAGAGCCTAACCGCAAAAAGATAGGCCAGGTTCCCAAGGATAAAGTTAAAGAGATCGCCATCCAGAAAATGGCTGATTTGAATGCCAAGGACCTGCCTGGGGCCATTAAAATGGTTGAAGGTACAGCCAAGTCAATGGGGATTGAAATAGAATAAAATAAAGTAATTATCTTCTTCGAGGAATTAGTTTAATGTCTTATATATATAATGTGGGAGTTCAGCACCACTTTTCTAAGTCCCACCATGTGGTTCTTGAAAAGTGGTGCGGGACGTTATTACCACCAGGAGGAATGAGATGAATCACGGTAAGAAATATGCCAACGTAGCCAAACTGGTTGACCGTCACAAGACTTATCCCTTAAAAGAAGCTTGTGCCTTGGTCAAACAAACAGCCACGGCTAAGTTTGATGAGACCGTAGAACTAACTGTATGCTTGGGAATCGATCCCAAACAGGCTGAGCAATCTATCAGAGGGGCAGTAGTAATGCCTCATGGTACCGGTAAAAGCAAGAAAGTGCTGGTCATTGCCAAAGGTGAAAAGATAAAAGAAGCAGAAGCCGCCAAGGCTGATTTTGTCGGCGCGGAAGATATGATCGAGAAAATTGCTGGTGGCTGGTTGGATTTCGATGTGATCGTAGCCACTCCGGATATAATGAAAGATCTGTCCAGGGTTGGTAAGGTATTAGGTCCTAAGGGCCTGATGCCTAATCCCAAAGTCGGCACCGTTACCTTTGAAATAGCCAGGGCCGTAGGGGAAATTAAGAAGGGTAAAGTGGAATACCGCGCTGATGCTTCAGCCGTAATACATAGTATCATAGGTAAGGTTAGTTTTACCGCTGGCCAGTTGGAAGAAAATGCCAAAGCCTTGATCGAAGCAGTGGTCAAGGCCAAACCAGCGACAGCCAAGGGCCATTATATCAAATCCATGTCCCTGTGTTCCACCATGGGACCCGGTATCAAACTTGATTCCACCCAACTCCTGAATTCATTAACCAAATAGTTTTTGCCTGGATTCGCGAAATCTGTTTTTATAATCCGCGAAATCGTTTCCCCAAAAAACTTTTAAAAAAATTGACATAAATAAGAAAAACAAGAAAAACAAAAAAAGAAAAACAAAAAAATCGCTTGACAAAAAAATAGATAGCTGCTAGTATTTAAAGATAATAGAAATAGTCTAAGAAGCAAGGTATCCCAAGGCGACAGCGGGATTAATTCTTTAACTAAGAGCCTGCCGAGACAGAGAAGTCTAGACAAAAAAAACTTCCAGCGGTGCGGTGAGAAGTTTTTTTTCTTTTTTATTAACTAAGGATGCCAATATGCCAAAAACAAAACCAGTCAAAAAAGAAGTAATGGAAAACCTGAAGGACAAACTCCAGAAAGCGACTGGAGTAATTGTCACTGAATACCAGGGCTTGAACGTAGGGGATCTCAATGACTTGAGAAGTAAATTGAGAAAAGTTTCCTGCGAGTACCATATTATCCAGAATACATTGTTGCATATTGCCAGCCAAGATACAGATTATACCGCGATTGATGACACCTTAAAGGGTCCGACCGCGGTTTGTTTTGTTTATGGGGATCCTGTTGGCCCGGCCAGGGTCATCATGGATTTCAAAAAGGACCATGAGAAGTTAAAAGTCAAAGCCGGATTAATTGAAAAAAAGGTGGTGAATGAGAAAGAGTTAAAATCGTTGGCCAGTCTGCCTAACCGGCAGGTATTGTTAGCCCTGCTCGTCTCCAGGATGCAGGCGCCCATTGCCAATCTGGTTTATGTTTTAAACGGCCCGCTGAACAAACTAATGAACGTGCTGGACGGAATTAGTAAAAATAAAGCGCAGACCAGCGCATAATCCCGAATTTTGGCTTGCCTCGTGAGCCTCGAGCGGAAAGAGACTGAGTATTTTTCGTGGCAAATTTTGGGATATAATGACATAATGAAGGAGGTGCAGTACATGACTGCCATAACTAAAGATCAAATGATTGAGTCTATTGAGAAGATGAGCGTGTTGGAATTAAGCGAGATGGTCAAGGCGTTGGAAGAGAAGTTCGGGGTGAGCGCGGCCCCAGTAGCCGTAGCTGCCGGAGCTCCAACTGGCGCTGTCGCGGCAGAAGAAAAAACAGATTTCACTTTAATGCTGACCGGATTTGGCGCCAATAAAATTGCGGTCATCAAGGTAGTCAGGGAGCTTACTGGTTTAGGCTTGAAAGAAGCCAAGGATCTGGTAGAGGGTTTCCCTAAAGCAGTGAAGGAAGGCTTGCCGAAAGACCAGGCTAATGAAATGAAGAAAAAGCTGGAAGATTCCGGCGCCACCGCTGAACTTAAATAAGGCTGGCTGAAAAAGGTAGCTATTAGTAAGAGCTGCTGGATTTTTTAGCAGACCCCAATAAACATGTTTTTTTAACGAAAGAATGAGGTTCAGATGAGCCAAAAGAAGTTGACTTTCGCCCGCATTCCCTCAATAATGGATCTTCCCGATTTGCTGGAGATACAGAAGAAATCGTATGCCGAGTTCCTCCAGCAAACTGTAGTCTCCGAGAAGAGGAAGTATAACGGGTTGCAAGCCGCGTTCAAAGACATTTTTCCGATCACTAATTCGACGGGAACTTTGTCGCTGGAATACGTTAATTATATACTGGACCAGCCGGTCTTTGACGAAGACGAGTGCCTTGATAAGGATCTGACCTATGCTTCTCCCCTCAAAGCCAGGATCCGCCTGACCATCAAAGATGCCGAAACTAAGAACAAGGTGCGGGAAATAACCGAGCAGGAAATTTTTATCTGCGAACTGCCGTTGATGATTAGCACCGGCTCTTTTATCATTAACGGAGCTCAGCGGGTCGTGGTCAGTCAGTTGCACCGTTCCCCCGGAGTCATTTTTGAAGAGGATGAGAATAATGCCATTTCTTCCTACGGGAAGAAGCTGTATACTTCACGCATCATTCCTTATCGCGGCGCCTGGGTGGAATTTGAGTTTGACGTAAATAACGCTCTCTTTGTGCGGGTCAATAAAAAACGTAAATTCCCAGCCACTACTTTCCTGCGCGTTCTGGGCTATGAGACGGATGAGAAAATTCTCAACCTGTTCTATGAACCTGAAGAAATCAAAGTAAGGGATTCCCAGGAAAGCCAGGACCGGCTGCTCGGCGGTTATCTCGCTAAGGATGTCGTCAATCCTAAAACCGGCGAAATCCTGCTTGATGCCGCGAAAGAAATAACCAAGGAACTCTATGCTGTCCTGCTGAAGGAAAAAGTCGATAAAGTCAAGATCGTCAAGATGGATCCTCAAATTAATAATGTCGCCATTCTCAATACGATCAAGAAAGACCCGATCAAATCGAACCGCGACGTGGCCCTGGAAATTTTCAAAAAGCTGCGGCCTTTTGATTTTCTCGGTACGGAGATGGCCCATAATTACCTGCAGGAATTGTTGTTTACCAATCCCAAGAAGTATGACCTGGGTAAAGTCGGCCGCTATAAACTGAATAAAAAATTACAGCTGGATATTAGTGATTCCCAGCGCACGCTTACCGTGGAAGATATCATTGAGACGATGAAATATGTCATTGATTTGAATAATGGTGTCTTCGAGCGAAAAGACAGCCAGGGCCAGATTATTGCCCGGCGGATTATTGATGACATTGACCATTTAGGCAACCGGCGCATCCGTTCAGTAGGGGAACTGCTGGAAAATCAAATCCGCATC
>JACRDM010000089.1 GCA_016218565.1 Elusimicrobiota bacterium
AATTGCCTCTTCCTAAAATAGTAATCAATTCTCAACCTACGCGGTTGAGGATGGTGGTTTACAGCGGCGGTTTATAATAGGGGATTGGGTATAGGGATAAGGACTTAACTCCCATTTCAAGGACAGACCCCGTCGTTTTACAGAAGAAAATCTTAAATAAATAGTCACCGACTGTGAATTTGCGAAATTGACAGTAGAGGTTTGCGGAGGATCGTGATGTGCGGCTTCTGCATAAGTTGTTCTCGATAATGGAATACCATTTGGATAAGAAGGAGAATGATTGAATGTTTGAACAAGTTTTCAAAAATATTGACGATATCCTGCATAAGGACGCCGGCTGCTCCAGTGAATTGGATTATGTGGAACAGACTTCCTGGATTCTCTTCCTGAAATATCTGGATGATCTGGAAAAGGACAAAAAGACGGCAGCAGAGCTTGCCGGCAGGTCCTATAAAGACATTATTGACAAGCAATATAAATGGGATGTCTGGGCTGTTCCCAGAAGCAAGGACGGCAAGCTTGATCACCATAAAGCTTTAACCGGGGATGACTTGAAGTATTTCGTTGATCATACTCTGTTCCCTTACCTGAAGAAATTTAAAACTTCAGCTTCCAGCGCCGACACAATTGAATACAAGATCGGCGAAATTTTCAGCGAGCTGAAGAACAAGATACAAAGCGGTTACAATCTGCGTGAAGTCATCAACCGCATTGATGAGCTTCGCTTTCGTTCCAGTGTTGAAAAGCATGAGATGTCGCACCTGTATGAAGATAAGATCAAAAATATGGGCAATGCCGGCAGGAACGGCGGGGAGTATTACACTCCGCGGCCTTTGATTAAAACCATTGTCAGGGTTGTCGCCCCGAAAATAGGGGATAAAATCTATGACGGAGCGGTTGGTTCAGCGGGATTCTTGTGCGAAGCCTTTGATTATCTAAAAACCGGCAAGAGTCTGACTACCAAGGACGCGGAAGTCCTGCAGAAGAAAACCTTCTACGGCAAAGAGAAGAAATCCCTGGCCTACATAATCGGTATCATGAATATGATACTGCATGGCGTGGAAGCTCCGAACATCGTACATACCAACACTGTGTCGGAAAACCTGGCTGATATTCAAGAGAAAGACCGCTATGATGTAATTCTGGCTAATCCGCCTTTTGGCGGCAAAGAACGCGCTGAAGCGCAGCAGAATTTCCCCATTAAAACCGGTGAGACGGCTTTTCTGTTCTTACAGCATTTTATCAAAATCCTCAGAGCTGGCGGCAAAGCGGGAGTAGTGATCAAGAACACCTTTCTTTCCAATACGGATAATGCTTCTGTGAGTCTGCGTAAACTGCTCTTGGAGAGCAGTAATCTGCATACAGTTCTGGATTTACCCGGCGGCGTCTTTGCCGGCGCGGGTGTTAAGACTGTGGTGCTTTTCTTTGAAAAAGGCGCGCCAACACGCAAAATCTGGTTCTATCAGCTTAATTTGGGTCGGAATCTGGGCAAAACCAACCCACTCAATGAGAATGACCTGGCTGAGTTTGTAAAACTACAAAAGACTAAAGCAGATTCTCTTAATTCCTGGTCGGTAGCTGTTGCTGATATTGACAGAGAGACTTTTGACCTCTCCGTCAAAAACCCGAATGAAAAAGACGAAGCTGTTTTACGCCCACCAGAAGAAATTTTGGCGGAGATGGGAAAATTGGATAAAGATAGCGCGCAGATACTAAAAACGATTAAAGGGCTGGTGTGATGAAAGAAAATAATCAAAATATAGCGGATATAACCTTAGGGGGGAATGCATATTAGGGTGGCGAAAAGCTTGAATTAGAAGCAACTATCCGGAAAATCCGGATAGTTCAAAAAGAAGACAATAAGGCAATAAAATGGCGAACTGGAGACAAATCTAGTTATTAAGGAATCCTTGACAGCTACCGGGATAAGAAGGGTATATGTATCTTAAAACATATATTAGAGATAATAAAATATGTTTCAATGGAAAGGAATTCCCTTTAGAGTCAATCAATAGGAGAAGGAATAAAAGAAAAATTCCTGAAACAAATTTATTAGAAATTAATCGATACTTTTATAGTTTAGTAGAAGAACGGCAGAGAAATGGAAGATTCCTATATCTTGAATCATTTATAGGATATAACTATCTTATTGATAATCTAATATTAAAGAATATTATTGGTCAACGTTTCCAGGTTGTGTTTCTTGATGAAGCACAGGATTGTTCAGAAATGCAATTAAAAATTTTAGGCGAATTATTCGAAAATAATACGAAAACGGTATTCCAGCAAGTCGGCGATGTTAACCAGGCTATATCGGAAACGATATGGACAACAAAAATGCCTTGTCTTTGCTTAAGTGAATCAATGAGATTCGGTAAAAACATTGCTGGATATATTAATCAATTTAAAATTGATCAAGGTGAGGGGGTCCAAGGCACTGTTGAAAACACTAAAAAATACTTAATATATAGCCTTGCATTAGGAACGCTACATGAGGAAGTAAACTTATCGTCGAGTGATGCAATCATTCATGTAGCTTTAAATATGCAAGTCTATATAAAATACCTTCGCTTCCTGAACAAAAGCGCATTGTCGGTATTTTGGATAAGGCTTTTGGGGCAATTGCCAAGGCGAAAGAGAATGCGGAAAAGAATCTGCAGAATAGCCACGAACTTTTTGAGTCGTATTTGCAGAGTGTCTTTGCCACTCCGGGTGATGGCTGGGAAGAGAAGAAATTGGGTGATATCGGAAAAGTGTCAATGTGCAAGAGGGTTTTTAAAGACCAGACAACCACTACAGGAGATATTCCATTTTATAGAATTGGAACTTTTGGAAAAGAACCTAACGCATATATTTCTAAAGAAATATATGATGAATTTTGAAAGAAATTATCTTTCCCCAAAAAAGGAGATATTCTCATATCTGCGTCAGGAACAATAGGAAGACGTGTAAAGTATGACGGTGAACCTGCATATTTTCAAGATTCCAACATTGTTTGGATTGACAATGACGAAAAACAAGTATTGAACGATTATTTATACCATTTCTATGGGGCATGCAATTGGGATTCGACTAAAGGAGCGACCATATCTCGACTTTACAATGATAATCTCAAACAAATAAAAATTGTTTTTTCAAAATCACTCGCTGAGCAACGCGTCATTGTTGCTAAGCTTGATGCTCTTTCCGCTGAAACCAAAAAACTCGAAGCGATTTATCAGAAAAAGCTGGCGGATTTGGAAGAATTGAAAAAGTCTTTACTGCAAAAGGTATTTAGGGGTGAGTTGTCATGAAAAAAAAGAAGAATCAAATTGTTCGAAATGATACCTTTAACAATTTTCTACTTTACACGGCTCCCAGCGGCAAGGTAAAGGTGGAAATATTTCTTCATAATGAAAATATCTGGCTGACTCAAGATAAAATCGCGCTTTTATTTGGAGTGCAAAGGCCGGCTATCACTAAACATCTTAAAAATATCTTTGAAAGCGGGGAGTTGCGTGAAGATTCAGTTAGTTCCATTTTGGAACATACTGCGGAAGACGGTAAAATATATAAAACAAAGTTTTACAATCTTGACGCCATTATTTCCATTGGTTACCGAGTCAATTCCACTCGAGCAACGCACTTTCGCATCTGGGCAACTGAGCGGTTGAAAGAGTACATCATCAAAGGTTTTACGATGGATGATGAACGGTTAAAAAACCCTTCGAATATCTTCGGCCAGGATTATTTTGAAGAACAACTTGCCCGCATTCGCGACATCCGTTCCAGCGAACGCCGGTTTTATCAGAAAATTACCGACATCTACGCGCAGTGCAGCGCTGATTACGATAGCAACGACGAAGGAACAAAGCTATTTTTTGCCACCGTGCAAAATAAATTACACTGGGCTATCAGCCGGCAAACTGCCGCTGAGATTATCCATTCCCGTGCCGATAGTAAGAAACAACACATGGGATTGACAAACTGGAAAAATAGTCCGGGTGGGAAAATCCGAAAAACCGATGTAAGTATAGCTAAGAATTATTTAGAAGAAAGAGAATTAAACCAGCTAAATCGCATTGTTTCAATGTATCTGGATTATGCCGAAATGCAGGCTAATAATCGCAAAATAATGAATATGAAAGATTGGATTGTAAAATTAGACGCATTTTTACAATTCAATGAAAAAGATATTTTAGCCGATGCCGGTAAGGTAACCGCCGAAATTGCTAAAACATTTGCTGAAAATGAATATGAGAAATATCAAATCTTGCAGGATAAGCTTTTTGAATCAGATTTTGACCGTGAAGTAAAGAAATTGTTTGAAAGGAAAAAGGAATAAAACAATGAACGAAGCCGAAACGAGAGCAGAATATATTGATCCGCAGCTATATAGCCTTGCATTAGGAACGCTACATGAGGAAGTAAACTTATCGTCGAGTGATGCAATCATTCATGTAGCTTTAAATATGCAAGTCTATATAAAAGCCAGTGGCTGGGGTGTCTTGGAAGACACAAAAGTCTCACGGGAATACCAGATCACGGCTGGTAAAATCCAAACCGGCGACGGCCGCGCCAAGCCTTTGATTGCCGATTATATATTGGTGTATCATGGCCGCAAGCTGGCGGTGATCGAAGCCAAGAGCATTGAATTGGCTGTGGGTGAAGGAGTGGCGCAGGCCAAAAATTATGCGCAGAAGCTGAAGTTGGACTTTGCTTTTGCCTGCAACGGCAAGGAGATTTACCAGGTTTGTATGAATACGGGCAAGGAGGGGTTGATTGCTGCTTTCCCCTCACCGGAAGACCTTTGGACCCAAACCTTTGCTACGCAAAACCAGTGGCAGGATAAATTTCAAGTATAGGAATTTCAATCCTATACTTGATTACACGGATTTCCAAAAGATTACACCGATTACCAGCCTAGTCGCTGATAAAAATCTGTGTAATCTTAGTAATAATCGGTGTAATCAGTTAGCGGAACGAAGTGGAGCCTAACTTGAGTTAATAGTAAAGAATTCTCCCGAAAGCCGACAGAAAAAGAGACTAATGAACGACTGGATGAGGAGCTAGGAAAATTCACCTTAGATTCAAAGAAAGGCGATGAAGACAATCAAGTCAGCACAGATTTACAATCCGCTGGGGTTGCCCCTGCTGAAATTACCAAATTACCGGCGAAATATATTTTCTCCGCCGGACAAGAAGCAAGAATTACCTTAACTAATAAGAAAGATGGGACAATCCATTACAGTACGCATTTTACTGAAGAACAGGTTGACAGTTGTAAGAATAATGGCATAAAGATTCAATCACAGGGCATATCTGTAGTTGCTGTGCCAGGAGGAGGCGTAGGTGTAAAATCAATAAACGGCATAGTAAACGCGACGATAAGAAATGTAGAAACTTTTCCTATTGAAGTTAGTATTTATTTTACCGAGAAAAACAAATAATATATAACTTGATTTCGAAATCTAAAATTATTAGAAATATTGACAAAGTGCTTGTTTAGGTATTTCTTTCCAGAGTGTGTTTAGTTAATTAAATACTTTACATATTTGCATAGGACATATGGTATATTATAATTGGATTGTAATTACTTAATGTCCTATCGGAATCGGAGTGGTAATGGCATGTTTATCTTGTCGGATAAAGAAAAACTTGAAATGATTCTCAAAGCTACGAATATCTCGCGGTCAGAGCTTGCCCGGAGGCTGGAAGTCGGCTATAAAACGGTCTATCGCTGGCTTGATCAAGGAATTCTGCCGCATCCTGCTCAAGTCAAGGAAATAGATCAGGTTTTTAAAGAATACGTTGATCTGCGTTCCACCGTGGAAGGACTGCGTAGAAAATATCCTTCTCCGATCTTACAGATTGTACGTGATACAGAAATTCGCGCGCGTTTTGAAGTTGAAATGACCTATAATTCCAATGCCATCGAAGGAAGCCGTATGACCATCAAAGAGACCCAGATGGTCTTTGATGGGAAAACGGTGCGGGGCAGAGAATTATTTGAAATATTGGAGGTTCTTAATCATAAGAATGCCTTGGAATTTCTTCTTGGCACTATAAAGCCGGGCTTTCGCATTGATCGCGAATATGTGCTCAAACTCCATGAAATAGTGATGCGCGATTTCCCCAATAAGCTACCCGGTAAATATCGCACCGGCCAGGTCAATCTTACAGATACTACGGTAAAACTGCCTAACGCGCAGGAAGTACCGCTCAAGATGGGACAGCTTCTTAAACAGATCAACACTTACGGCAAAGATCCGCTGGGTAAGATTGCCTCTGATCATTATGATTTTGAAGCGATACATCCTTTTTTTGACGGAAACGGCAGAATAGGGCGTCTGTTGATGATTACTCAGCTATTAGGCAAGGGTTTTGCCCCGGCCATCATCCGCGTTGAAGATCGTTACGCCTACTACATAGCTTTGGGTAAAGCTGACAATGGCGATAAGAGGAAAAATGTTAGGCGACGCCGTAATTCGCGGATATGAATTGTTATTCAAGAATAAAGAATAAGAGAAGAAGATGTTGATGAGGTGAATATGAGAAAAATCAACAAATTTGAAAAATTGCTTAAAAATAGGAAAATGACTCTGAAAAAAGAGTATGGAGTAGAAGAAATAGGAATATTTGGTTCTTATGTCAGAGGTGAAGACAAGAGAGATAGTGATTTGGATGTCCTGGTTGAATTTAATAAAAACGCTTGTTTGGGACTCTTGAGGTTTGTACACTTAGAAAACTACTTGAGCGAACTTTTAGGAGTAAAAATTGATTTGGTGATGAAGTCTGCTCTCAAACCACGAATCGGCCGGCAAATATTGAAGGAGGCAATCTATTTATGAAAAGAGAAATCGGTGATTATCTCCAGGATATAATCGAGGCTATAGAGAAAGCAGAAATCTTCGTAAAAGGAATGACTTATGAAAGGTTTCTTAAAGACGAAAAAACCATTTATGCCGTAGTGAGAACCCTGGAAATAGTCGGGGAAGCGGTAAAGAATATTCCTCAGGAGCGCCGAAAAAAATATTCGGCAATTCCCTGGAAAGATATGGCCGGTATGAGAGATAAACTCATTCATGAATACTTCGGAGTTAAAACGGAATTGCTCTGGAGAGCGGTAAAAAATGAATTACCCCCAATTAGTTTATTGTGTAAAAAGATGCTGAAAGATTTGGAAAGAAAATAATGAAATGCCCTAAATGCGGATATGAAAATAAAGAAAGCGCTGACCACTGTGATTTGTGCAAAGAAATCTTGTCTAAAAAAGTCATAAGTGAGCAGCAAACAGAATCTATGAGACCAGAGCGAAGTTTTTCAGGAATTCTGTACAAGATTTTTATAAGGAAAGGGGTTCTATTTGTATTATTGCTAATTCTTACCACCATTTTTGGTTTTATACGAAAGCATCATAATATCAGGAATAATACTGTTAACATTAAACAAGTATGGCTTAAGCAATTTGGATCCGCCTTTGATGAAATAATTACTGGGTTGGTTTTAGATACTCAGGGCAATGTGATTATTACTGGCTGGACTGAAGGAAATCTTGGTGAGATCCAAGAATTGCCGCAACATGATTTATTTTTGGCCAAATATGATCGCACCGGAGCGAAAGTTTGGCTAAGACAATACAATAAAAAAACCCGTTATGGCGGTTACCTATCTTTTAACAAATATTCTGACGAGATTGTGTTTTATAACCAAGATAAAGACATAAAATATTATGATACTGATGGCAATAAAAAAAAGGAATTATCCTATTACAGGGGCAGACCCGATTTGTGCCCCGTTCGCCCCGGATATTGTTCTTTTATGATTGATGATTATGGTAATGAGTATATTTTGGATTCTTATCATAAGGCTTATTATTATTATGGTAAGAAAACCAAGGATATATATCATTTATTCCTGCGAAAATATATTGCCGCTGGAAAAGGTTTATTATGGGAAAAGGAGATTAGTGCATTAAGCGAAATTGATGGTTTCAGACTAACACGTGCCGAGTCTGGAAATATAATTGTAGCTGGATATAGCAGAGCCGCAACAGGAAATACCATATTTTGCCTTAAGATTGATTCTTCAGGAAAAGAACTTCTTAAAAAAGATTTTTCTCTTCTAGATGTTTATAGTACGGGAGATGATAAATTTGGGGAAGTCACAGACATATTTATAGACCATATAAATAATGTCTATATCATAGGAAACACCTATCCCTCAAATAGAGGGTTCATTATCAAATTAAATGAGCAATTCGAACCGCAATTCCTAAAGAATTTGCAAGCCGAAAAAACCACTTTCTTGTATAAATTGTTTGTCGATGATCAAGAGAATATTTATCTTGCTGGAATTATCAGCACAATTGGAGAGAAGGTAGATGTTTATGTAGCGAAATTCAATAAGGATGGAGAGTCAGAATGGCTGAAATTGTTTGGACTTAACTGTTACGCAGATGTAGAGATATTATTTAATTCGTTAGCTGAGATATACGTTTGCGGAGATGCATTGCAAAATTTTGAAAGAAAACAGACTTCTAAGATTAAAAGAGATGTATTTGTCAGTCAATGGAAAATTGAGTAAGTTGATTTGTAACGGGAAAAGGGAAATTTATGAATTGTACAAAGTGCGGCTATCAAAATAAGGAAGAAGCTCTGTTTTGTGATTTATGCAAAGAGGTTTTTGTAAAATCACCTAAGGTGACAAACGAAGTTACCTCAAAGCACAACCTTCAGAATAATCTGAGCATTAATGAAATACGTAACCATCTATTTACGCCTGAGTGGATTATAATTATAACGATTTTATTATTCACACTGGCAGGTATGTATAAGATATATTTTATGAACCTTTCAAAGGCTTCCTCTCCTCCTCTGGCTCTAAAGAAGAAATGGATTGCACAATTTGGAACGCAAAACAATGAATATATAACCGGTTTAGCTTTAGATGCGGTAGATGATTTAATTATTGCCGGTACTAACTTGATGTATGATTCATATCTAGCAAAATACGATAAAACCGGGAAGCAAATATACTTGAAATCATACGGGATTTATCAGGATTTAGAATTGGATAAAATGAAGCTGCATAATAATGAGCGAAATAAGATTGGCCGGGGATTAGAGCAAACAGGAGATCATGGGGTATTAGCTATTAACAAGATAAGCGGAGATATTGTAGTGGCAAATAGGTCTAAAGATGTACGCATTCTCACCGTCACAGATGTCAACAATCCAGATAACTATATCAGTGACATAAACGTGGGAAATTATGATGTCTTTTTATCAATCTTTGACAGTACTGGTAATAAGAAGAAAACAGTACGCTTTGGCACATATAGAGAGGACATGCCTTGCGGCATTGCCATTGATAAGGCAGGGAATATATACATTTCAGGAAATAGTGTCGCCAATGCCTATGAGTCACAAATATTTTTATACAAACTTGATTCTCTGGGCAATAAACTGTGGGACATCCATTTTGTTTTATCAGCCCAAAATGAGAAAAAGGGTAATGAAAATAGATTGAAAGACCTATCAGGTTTGGCAGAAGATGTTAATTGCGGATTAGCTATTGATAGCTCCGGTAATATATGGATAGCTGGTTCAAGCACGCGTAAGAAAGTTGACCGGGGCCCGGCTATACAAGTCTCCGAAAAACCCATCTCTGAAAGGCTCAAGGATCAGAGCAACAATGAAACACAAACAAATATTGTGGTCATGAAGGTGTCTCCCTCTGGCCAGAATTTGCTAAGAAAAAGTTTGCCTCTGCCCAAAAACTGTTTTGGCAAAGCCAAAGCGCTGGTAATGGATAAAAAAGATAACCTTTACATCGCTGGAGAATATTTTAATTTTTGGAAAAATGGCAAGAAAGGATTTGTTTCTAAAATCAATGCTAACGGAAACCAAAAGTTTTTTAAGACTGTTCAAGCGAATGGAATTAATAGTTGCGAAAGCATTTCCCTTGATGGCCAAGGAAATATTTATGTAACCGGAATAGGTAACTATTTAATAGAGGAAGAAATAGCCAAATATCGCCGGGAAACATATTGCGCCTATTTTGCCAAACTCACTGCTTCGGGAAACGCAAAATGGGTAGAAATGTTTAAAGCAGCAAAACAAAGTCAAGGAATTTGTATATTGGTAAACTCAACCGACGAAATATATGTTTGTGGAGATACCACCGGCAGCTTAGAAGAAGGTAAAACTAACTTTGGCGGAAGCGACGCTTTTTTAAGTCTCTGGCAGATAGAGCGCTAAATGGTGGAGGCTCTGAATGTTTTGGAAACTGTATTTTTTGTTTATCATGATTGTAGCAATAAAAAGTTATTCTTTAGAAGAATTTCGTATTTGGGAAATTATTGACGTGGACTTTTTCGTCTTAGCCATGATTGCCTACTTTGGTTTCTGTTGGGGAAAACGTATTTTCACCCGATCATTTTGGAAGATATTCTTCCTATTATATTTATTGTGGTGTGTTTATTATCAATATTTTATTCCTATGCCAGAAATGCCTATGAATTTATCCAAGGCTTTAGAAGAACCTCAATACATAATAGCGACAGAAACCTTAACTTTTTATATTCCGGTGATAGTAGCGCTCTATCTCTATGCTTTTAGGAGAAATAAAATCTGGCAGGGATTGGAATAAAATCCTGATCAGACAAAATAGTTGTAGTTGTTATTTCCATTGACAATGGATATTATAGGTGAAATAATTCTATTGCCAATAGAAATTATAAAGCGAGGGAACAATGAACTCTAATGAAATCCGCCAAAAATACCTGGATTTTTTTGTGGCTAAAAAACATCACCTGGCTAAAAGCGACGGGCTGGTTCCTTCCAGCGATCCCTCGCTGCTTTTTACCAGCGCCGGCATGGTGCAATTTAAGAATATGTTCCAGGGCAAAACCAAGCTGACCTATACTCGGGCTGTCAGTTGCCAGAAATGTTTTCGCACCAATGATATTGAAAGAGTAGGGCACACCGCCCGCCATCATACCTTTTTTGAAATGCTTGGAAATTTTTCTTTCGGCGACTACTTTAAGAAAGAAGCCATACTTTGGGCCTGGGAATTTCTGACCAAAACCGTAAATCTCCCACCCGATAAATTGTGGGTGACTATCTACCAGGATGACAACGAAACCGCGCAGATCTGGCAAACCATCGTCAAGCCTGAGCGTATCATCCGCCTGGGTAAGGAATCCAATTTTTGGGAAATGGGTGACACTGGCCCGTGCGGCCCCTGCTCAGAGATTTTGTATGACCAGGGAGAAAAGTCCGGCTGCGGAAAACCTGAATGCCAAGTCGGGTGTGATTGCGACCGCTACCTGGAAGTATGGAACCTGGTATTTACCCAGTTTGACCGCGATAAAAATGACCAGCTGGCCCCTTTGCCGCAAAAGAATATCGATACCGGCATGGGCCTGGAAAGATTGGCCGCGGTGGTCCAGGGCGTATCTTCAAACTTTGCCACTGACTTATTCCGTCCGATCATGCAAAAAGCAGCTGACCTGGCTGGTGTCGAATATGGCCGGGAAGAGATTAGCGACAGGTATTTGAAAGTGATCGCTGATCATATACGGGGGATCACGTTCCTGACCAGTGAAGGCATACTGCCATCCAACGAAGGCCGGGGATACGTACTGCGCCGTCTTATCCGCCGGGCCCACCATTATGGGAAATTATTGAATATTAATGAAACATTTTTGCATACCCTGGCTGGCGTAGTCATTGACTCTATGAAAGGGCACTATCCGGAATTGGCCGGAGCCAAGGATCATACCTATAATGTTATTATAAACGAAGAAAAGAAATTCCAGCAGACACTTGAACAGGGACTTACCATATTGGAAGAGATCATCGCCGGACTAAAAAAGACCAAAGACAAAATGATCAGTGGCAAAATAGTTTTCCAGCTTTATGATACCTATGGTTTCCCGCTGGACCTGACCAAAGAGATCGCGGCCGAACAAGGCTTACAGATTGACGACCAGGGATTTGCCGCAAAGATGGAACAACAGCGGGAAAAAGCCAGGTCAGCCTGGAAGGGTTCCGGAGCCGAAGACCTTTCTTTTTATTCTCTGCTACACAAAGATACGGGCGATACTGTCTTTACCGGCTACGCAGAAAATAAAACTGGCACCAGGATAGCCGCTCTGATCATAGACAAAAAACGATCAGCCCAGGCTGCGGTCGGCGATGCTGTACAAATAATTTTGGAAAGAACGCCATTCTATGGGGAAACTGGCGGACAGGTCGGCGACACCGGCAAAATTACCAAAACTGGCGGCGAGATCGTTATTACCAATACGCTCCGGCCGATCCCTGGCTTGATCGTGCACGAAGGAAAAATCATAAGCGGTTCTTTTAGCATAAATGACCCGGTGGCAGCAGTGGTCGATGGAGAACGAAGAAATAACATTGCCCGCAATCATACTGCCACGCACTTGTTACAGGCAGCCTTAAGAAAAATACTGGGCAATCATATTACTCAGGCTGGTTCTCTGGTAGAGTCTGAGCGGTTGCGTTTTGATTTTACCCATAATCAGCCTCTTGATGCTAAAGAATTATCAGCTATTGAAGATCTGGTGAATGCCAATATACGAGCTAACCTGCAGATAATGGTCACTGAAACTGCACTAGAGGAAGCCAAGAAAAAGGGAGCGATGGCTCTTTTTGGCGAAAAATATGCCGCTAAAGTCCGCCTGGTCGAAATCACCAACGCCAGCCTGGAATTATGCGGCGGCAGCCATTGCCATACCAGTGGAGAGATCGGCCTGTTTAAAATAGTATCTGCCGCCAGCATCGCCCAGGGTGTACGTAGGATAGAAGCAGTGACCGGACAAGAAGCCATCCGCGTCATACACCAACAGGACCAGCTTATCGCGGATCTTGAGCTTATTTTAAAAACAACCGCCGGAGAACTAACTCCTCGGGTAGAGAAATTAATGGAACAGGTAAAATCCCTGCAAAAAGAGCTGCAACAGCAAAAATCCAAAGCTGTTTCCCATAATATCAATGATCTGGTAAACGAGGCTAAGAAGGTCAATGGCATTACGGTCTTAGCCAGGAATTTCCCGGAAGCAGACGCAGAAGATCTGCGGAAGATAGGGGATCAGTTAAAGAGCCATTTGAAAAGCGGGGTTTTTATCCTGGGAGGCCTCAAAAATGACAAAATAGCCCTTATTTGCATGGTCACCATAGATCTCACCGCCAAGGGCTTGCAGGCCTCTAAAATTATCAAGGAAGTGGCCTTTGTTGTGGGAGGTAGCGGCGGGGGGCGCGCGGACCTGGCGCAGGCCAGTGGTAAGAACCCTGATAAGATGGATGAAGCTATGCAAAAAAGCATTGAAATCATAGGCAATTTGAAATTATTTTAATAAAGTACTTTAATCAAAGGATTATCCTAACTATAATGAATTATAAGCAACCGAAACCTCTAGGAAAGATCAACCGAAACCAGCCTGGCCAGAGAAAAAAGCAATTTAGGATGCCAGTCCATTTTTTGACTATTCTTACGGTCGTAGTCATGATCGTTGTAGTAGTGGTCACTAGCCATTCCTATTTTTATTATTACCGGCATAAAGCCGCGAACCTGAAAACCCAACAGAAGAAATACCGGCATTTTGACCTGGTAGCGTTCAATTTTGATTCCCGGGATAAAGCCCTGGAAAAAATGAACCTCCTGGTCTTTGTTGAAAAGGATAGCAAATTAATAGACACGATTGGCGGCAAAAAGGGCGCTATACTTAAATATAATCCCCGTTTACGGATCTATGAAGCAGCCTGGCCTGTCCCCTGGAATTCCCCTGAAGGCTTTTATATCGCTAAATTGACCATTCCTGTAAAGAATAAAAAACCTAAGGTATTAACTACTACTTTTGAAATAGAAAGGCCAGCGCCACCAGCTATTAAACCAGGAATGGGGGTCCTGACCCTGGAAAGCACCGGCAACCTGGAAACCGCAAAAATCAAGAACCCAGATGGCGATATAGGGAACTGGGAAAATATTTTTGCCTGGACTGATTTTATGGCGGCTGATGTGATCTGGTATCTGGCCGGGCAGACCTCCAGTTGGGGTGCCAGAATAAATAATGCTTCCCCCTGGATACAATCCAATATTAATTTCATCCCTAAATTTGCCAAGGCCGCGCACTCCAAAGGCCTTAAGTTCGGCGCCTGGGTAGCCTGCTACCTTACCTTCGGGGAGATTAATAAAGCTAATTATCAGTTTTCCTATAATTATGATAGCCAGTCAGGAAAGTGCGTACCCACCCGTTCTATATCTATTGGCGACCAAAAACGTCGCCATGATATCATTAATCTGTTAAAGCGCCTGGCCAATACTCCGAATGTGGATTATATTGGTCTTGATTATATACGCAATGTTATCGGCGGATACGAAATGGTGGACCAGTTTACCGCGGACATGAATCCTGAACTGCCGGCAATCTGGCCAAAACTGAACAAAATGAGCCGGATGTGCTGGCTGGGAAATGAAATTCAGCAACGAAAAAAAATGAAGCTGGTCGACCAGTGGAACTGGTGGAGAGCCCATTATGTAGCGAAAATCGTCAAAGAGATAATCACCCTGGTCAATACCACTAAACCCCTGTGGTGTTTTACCTTAAGCTGGAAAAAGGGCTGGCAGCACGGACAGGATCCAATCATGATGAACGCAGCAGGCGCGGCCATCGACGCGGTTATGCTCTATGAATGCGACCGTGGGCAATTCAACGATTTGCTCAAAGACTGGAACCGTTACCTTGGCAAAAATCAGGTCAATCTGTTCGGCGGAGATGTAGTAGACTGGAATCTCCACCAGTTTGTTGTTAATCCTCCGGGGCCCCAGGAATTCTACGACCGGATGATGGCGGCTCACCGTAAAATGTCCGGAGATGGCCGGATCAAAGGATTGTTCTGGCACGACCTGGCCCGTGGGCTGTGGGGTAGATTAGGTCCTTACAGTATCAATGAATGGGCGATAGCCGGAGCAGCGGCTTTCACTGATTTAAGAAAGGATTGGGGATTATTAGCTCTTAATATCAGTCTCGAGACACCGGAAAAAATAACTGCCGGCAATGACCTGACGGCACAGGTGAAAGTAAAGAATGTCTCCACTGCCAGGCAAAAAAATATTAACGTGGTTTTTCTGCCGGCGCCCTATATGAGCTGCCCTGGGGATAAGGAACAAACCATCAACAGCCTCGCACCAGGAGAAACGAAAACACTGCCCTTTACCCTCCTGGCCAGAGGCACCGACTTGGCCCGGGCTAACCAGAACATGACCGCCTTTGCCTGCACCTGGGAGGCTCATGAACAATATCATAAAGCTGTTACCTTCAAATATCTGAAAGTAGAATAGGATTGCATTTTCATGAGGGTTGTGATACAAAGAGTTAAACAAGTCCAAGAACTATAAAAGATTATTTTTTTGAACTTTGGATTTTATCTTTCCAGGAGGGAAAAATGGTTTCCAAAAATAACTTAACCGCTGAAGGTATCCAGAAAAGATTACAGCAGTTGGAAATTGAAATCGTCTTGAAACAATTAGAACTCGTGGAACTGCAGAAGAGAAAAGGCGAATTGCAGTTATTACTCTTGCCTAAAAAAAATAATATTGAAGAATAGAAATTAAGGAGTTTTATCTATGGATAAAAAGAAACTGTTTACCTACGGGTTGCTGGCTTTATGCGGCCTTTCCGTACTCCTGGGACTGATCCTGGTTTTTAAACAATACCCAGGGCCAGCGGGCAAAGAATCAGGCAAGATAGAATTGCCGTCCATCGGTAAAGATGGCTTGGCCATTGTTTACCTTTATGGCGAGATCTTTGTGGAGCGACAGTATTCAGTGTTGCCGGGATTCATATCCGGGTCTGATGCTATCGTGGACCGTCTCCGGAAAATCAATAAAAATAAGTATGTCAAGGCCGTGGTTCTACGGATCAATTCCCCCGGCGGCAGTACCGGGGCCAGCCAGGAAATCTATGAGGAAGTGAAAAAACTGCGCCAGAACGGCAAGAAAATTGTTGTTTCCATGGGTGATGTCGGAGCCAGCGGCGCGTATTATATCGCTTGCGCCGCGGACCGGATCATCGCCAATCCCTCGACTATTACCGGTAGTATCGGCGTAATCTTCAATTTCGGCAATATGCAGGAACTTTTCAAAAAGATCGGCGTCAAGATGGAAGTGGTGAAGAGCGGCAAAGCCAAAGACATTGGCGCTTATTGGCGTTCGCCGGATGAATCAGAAAAGAAGCTCCTGCAGGGCTTGATCGACAATAGTTACGAACAATTTATCAAAGTTATAGTTGATGGCCGGAAGATGCCCTATGACCAGGTAAAGCAACTGGCTGATGGTTCCATTTTTACCGGAGAACAAGCGCTGAACAAAGGGTTAATCGACCAGTTAGGCAACCTGCCAGATGCGATACAGGTAGCCGCTGATTTGGCGGGCCTGAAGGGTGAACCATATATTATAAAGGATTACTCTCCGGTGGAAAAATTCTTCGAAATGTTCGGCCGCAAATCAGACGAGAATAGCCTGGCGCAAATAACGCAGGTCCTAAATAAAGGCAACCCTCGTTTAGCTTATCTGCTGGAGTAATACATGGAAACAGTGGAGATAGTAACTGAAATAATCAGTGATCCGGAGAAAGGTTTTAACGAGCTTTTAGTTTTTAAAAAGCCGCTCTGGTTTTCTTTTCTGACGGTCGTGATCAGTTTGTTCTGTCAAAGTGTAGCCGTGTTATTGATAGAAAATTATACCTCGGCCCAGGTAACCAGTTTGCTAACCTTTGGTTATTTTGCCAAGCTTTTTGCTTTTATTATTTTTTGGATCATCATGACCTCGCTTTTCCATTTCATTGCTTCCTGGCATAAAACCGAAGGCAGCCTTAATCATCTTTTTATCCTGTTTGGAGCCAGTCTCTTACCCCTAATCTTTCTCCCCGCCGGAGCGATCCTGAGCCGGGGATTAGGCGCGGGCAGTCATTTTATCTATCTGTTTATTTACCTGGTCATTATCATCTGGATACTATTTCTACAGGTAAAGAGCCTGAAAATAATATACCATCTGCAAACCGGCAAAGCCATCTCCGTCTATATAATCCCTTTTATTTCCACGTTTTTCTTGCTCGTCATCTCCTTGGTCATGTTCATTATCCTGACCGTCATTCTCATCACTAAAAATCTGTAGTTAATCTATGCCAACTTTCATCCCGTCTTATTTAGAACTTCATCGCCACGGCATCCTGCACCAGAGAATAACCCAGGCCTACCAACAACTAAAAAACTGCGCCATCTGCCCGCGTTCATGCCAGATTGATCGTTTTCATAATAATAATGGATTCTGTCACGCTGGATTGTTGCCAGAAATATCGTCTTTCAATGCCCATTTTGGGGAAGAACCACCCATTAGCGGCGTCCATGGCTCGGGCACGATTTTTTTCACGCACTGTAATCTGCGTTGTGTCTTCTGCCAGAATTATCCGATCAGCCAGCTTGGTAATGGCACTGCCGTAACGATAGAAGAACTCACCCGCATCCTGCTGTTTTTACAAAGCAAAAAGTGTCACAATGTAAACCTGGTAACCGGCGCCATGTATGTCCCGCAGATACTGGCCGCGCTGGAACAAGCCATACCAAAGGGTTTTTGCCTGCCCCTGGTATATAACTGCGGCGGCTACGAAAGCCTGGAGACCCTGCGCTGGCTGGATGGTATCATTGATATTTATCTGCCTGACGCCAAATACAGCGATCAGGCTATGGCTGAAAAATATTCCCAGGCTCCAGATTATTGGCAAATAAACCAGGCCACCTTATTAGAGATGCACCGGCAAGTCGGAGATCTGCAGCTTGATAAGGAGGGGATCGCGGTCAAAGGATTGCTCATCAGACATCTGGTCTTGCCGGAAAATATTGCCGGCAGTCTGCCGCTGCTGGAGTTTATTGCCACCCGGGTCAGCCTGCAAACCCAGCTGAGCATCATGAGCCAGTATTCTCCCCGGCATCTGGCCTGTGGTATTCCAGAATTAAACCGGCAGGTAACTAAAAAAGAATATGCCGCGGTTATTGATAAACTTAAACAACTTAATTTGAACAATGGCTGGATACAGGAGATATAAAGATAGGTGGTAGTTAGGAGTAACACAAACGCAGAGCGTACTATTGACTTTACTTTCGATTTACGATACAATTTTACCATGCAAAGAAAATCAGCCAAAGCTGGCAGTTGGTATCCAGCTACCGCCGCCAGCGTTAAAAGAGATATTGCCTCTTATCTGCCGCCAGAAAAAATAACGGCTCAAAAAGCTATCGGGATAATGGTCCCTCATGCCGGGTGGCTCTATTCAGGCCGGGTAGCGGCACAAGTTTATGCGCGCGTAAAAATTCCCGGGACCATCGTCATGATCGGCCCAAATCATACTAGCTTAGGATATATGGTTTCTCTCTCTGCTAGTGATACCTGGGACTCACCGTTAGGAGAAATAAGGATTGATAAAGCCCTAAGTAAAAAGATCACCGAACTCAGCGGCGGCACGGTCACGCTTGACGAGAACGCCCATAAAAACGAACATTCCCTGGAAATACAGCTGCCGTTTCTCCAATATTTTTGCCCAGAAATTAAAATTGTGCCGCTCATTCTGGGCACGCAAGCTCCGGCCATATGCCGGATACTCGGAGCCGGTATAGCCGGAGCGATCAGAGAAAGCCAACAAGATGTTCTTATCCTGGCGTCATCAGATATGAACCATTTTGAAAATATTGACACTACCAGGAAAAAAGATGACTTAGCCCTCCGGGAGATCCTGTCCTTAAACCCGGAAAACCTGTTACAAACGGTTAGGGAAAATGACATCAGCATGTGCGGTGTTGCTCCAACGGCAGCAATGCTGTTCGCGGCTAAATCCCTGGGAGCCGCTAAGACGCAACTAGTAATCTATGATACCAGCGGCACGGTGACCGGAGATAATAAGGAAGTGGTTGGTTACGCGGGAGTGATCGTATCATAGACGCAAGAACAGTTGCTAAGAGTGATAAGTAAAAACAGATATCTTTTCCTAGGCTTCCACTTATCAACGTATCAATTTATCAACTGCCTTTAAAAAACATGGAGGACCAATGACCGAAATCAGGAAAGACCCTTTTACCGAACAATGGATCATCACCGGTACCGAGAAGGAACAGGAGTTCTTCATTTCTCTCGCTTCCCAGGAAAAGACCGAATGGAAAGTATGCCCGTTCTGCCCGGGAAACGAAAAGGTCAGCGGCCGGGAAATATTCGCGGTGCGGACTCCTGGCACTGCGGCTGACACTCCAGGCTGGGAAGTGCGGGTGATCGTTTCCAAACAAGCGGCCTTGCAGATCGAGACTGATCCTGACCGCCGGCCGGAAGGCATATTTGACCTGATGAACAATGTCGGGGCCCATGAGGTCATTATCGAAACGCCTGAACACGTAAAAAATCTATCCAACCTTCCGGTTGAGCAAATTGAAAAAGTATTCAGCGCTTATCAGTCCAGGATGCGCGACCTGGAAGGGGATCGACGTTTCAAATACGCCTTAATATTCAAGAATCAGCGCCAGAGCAGTAAATACCGTCTGAACCATGCCCATTCTCAGCTCGTCGCCTTACCCATCACTCCCAAAACTATAAAAGATGAATTGCTGCACGCCCGGGAATATTACAGTTATAAAGACCGCTGCCTCTATTGCGATGTGATCACCCAGGAGTTACGGGATACGATAAGAGTAGTGGAGGAAAACGACAGCTATGTCGCTATCACCCCTTTCGCCAGCCGTTTCCCCTTTGAAGTCTGGGCGCTGCCCAAAAAACATAATTGCGATTTTCTGAAAGAGTCGCCGGAAAGTCTCTTGAACCTGGCAAAAATAATAAAGGGCAGCTTACTGCGCGTCGAAAAAGTTTTAGACGATCCTCCCTTGAATTTTATGCTTCATTCCGCTCCCTATATGCGTGAACGCGAGGGTTACTGGGCCACCATTAAGGATGACTATCACTGGCATCTAGAAATTACTCCCCAAATTTTGGAATTGTCTGGATTCGAAATCGGGACTGGGTCTAATATACAACCGCTTTTGCCGGAAGTAGCAGCTAAAATATTGCGCGAGGTAAAGTTATGATCGGGGACCTGTACTTTTACATCAAACCATATCTGCTCAGTTTTATCCCTATATTCGTAGCCATAAATATTTTCGGCGTACTGCCCATTTTCCTCAGTTTGACCGCGGCGATGACTGCAACGGAAAGACACAAGAACATAATCGAGTCGCTGATCACCGCTACCACGATTGCCCTAGTTTTCATGCTGGTCGGAAAATTAATTTTCCTGATCATGGGTATTACCGTCGCTGATTTTAAGATCGGAGGAGGCATACTCCTGCTGATATTGTCAGTTAATCTGCTCCTCCCGGGAGTTTCAGCGATCCGGGAAAAGCAGTACCAGGATGCCGGTATTTTTCCTATCGGCACGCCGCTGATCACGGGTCCGGCAGTCCTGACCACCACGCTGGTATTGATAGATTCTTTTGGCTTATTTCCAACTTTTGTCTCTTTGGTTCTGAATATGTTCATCTCCTGGATAGTTCTGGTCAACAGTGACCGGTTAGCCCGGACCATCGGGTTGAACGGCATGAGAGCGTTTTCCAAAGTGGGAGATATTTTTCTGACCGCGATCGCGGTCATGATGATCCGCAGCGGTATCCAGGAAGCTTATAAAATATTTTTTAGGTAAAAAACCAATGAAAAAAGTTACCGTCTCTCAAATGAGAGCTATTGATAACCGCACCATCAATGAATATGGTCTTTCCGCATTGGTGCTAATGGAACACGCCGGCAAAGCAGTGGCTGATGAAACCCGCAAACTGCTCGATAAAAGAAGAAGAAAAGCGGCCGTTTTCTGCGGTCCTGGCAATAATGGCGGAGACGGACTGGTCGCCGCCCGCTGGCTCCATCATTATGGTATGGAAGTAGAAGTGTTTTTCCTGGGTAACCTGGCTAAATCCAGCCTGGAAACCCGGCTCAATTTCGATATTACTGAAAATCTGCGCCTTCCCCTGCACTGGATACAGGACAATTGGCCGTCCTTAAAAGAACAAATAGGTTATTTTAATTTAATCATTGATGGATTATTAGGAATCGGCGCGCATGGCCAGGTCCTGGGATTATATAAAAATATTATTGACGACCTGAACGCAAATGGGGTAAAAATAATTAGCATTGATATACCCAGCGGGTTAAACGCCGATACCGGACAACCCCTGGGCAGCTGCCTGTCAGCCGCTGTGACCGTGACTCTGGGCTTTCCCAAAATAGGTTTTAGCCGTCCGGGAGCCAAAAAATATACCGGTAAGGTAGTGGTAGCCGATATCGGGTTAATAGATAAATAGCCTGCTACTGATCTATTTTAGATCTTCGATATTAGGATTTAAAATTTTCTTTTATTGGAGGGTACTATGTCCAAGGAATTAACTTCTCTTTTTAGCCAGACCGCATCCCATATTATTGAAGGAGTGATCAAAAGCGGCGGAATCGTAGGCGGGGTTAAAATCATCGGCGGTAACGGAATTCTGCTCAAGAATAATAAATTAAGCAATCGCGTCCAGAAAGAGATCATCGCTAAAACCGGGGTGAAAGGTTTTATTTCCACTGATGAATTACCCCAGTACGGCATCAATGCCGCAGACCAGAAAAAGATTATGGTTTCCTGTGGAGCCTCGGACCAAGACGTAGTAGTACTGGTAGCTGATCAAAGGGAAAAAGTATTGCCTGCGCTGGATATCATTGCGGCTAGGCTGACCGGTAAAACCAGGAAAGCTGCTCCCAAACCAAAGAAAAAGGCAGCCAAACCAACCAAAAAAGCCGAAGCAAAAAAGGCCGCAAAATCAAAGAAAGAGAAAAAGGTTTTCGTCAAGAAAAAAGCCAGGAAAAAGAAATAGCTAGTTGAAGCGTATCAAAAGCGGATGAAAAGCGGATGAAAATTCCCTTGACAAACTCCTGTTTTTATGCTAATTTAAATAATGAGATAGTGAATCTCTTTTCAGTTTAAAACAATGAATAAAAAAGCCGCGGATTAGCAAGGTGCTATCTTTTTATAGCTTATCTAAATTGCTAAAACAACCGGGGCCTCTAAAGAACCGGTTTTTCTATTTTCTGAAATAGGAGGAGAGTATGAAACAGGCCGTTTTATCTAAGATTTGTTTAGCTGCCTTTTATCTAATGCTTGTTAGTAGTAAAATTTGCCACGCTGAAGGGTATGACCTGACCGCGACATGGGGTGGACAATCTGCAGGCGCTATTCATAACATTAGTGATATGCACTGCGATTCCTTGAATAATATGCACGTAATAATGACTCACTTGGATGTCTATTCGGGACATAATTTTTGCACTATCAAGACTTTTAATTCAGAAAAGTCTCTACTTAACAGTTGGGATATTAATGTCGCGAACTATCCTTATTATCATTATCTGTATTTCCCAAAATTTCTTACGCTCACTGTTGATCCACTGGGTAATACTTTTATATTGAATGGAAAGAGTTCAAACAACAGTATCATTCAAAAATATGGCAATGACAAAGTCCTTATAAAAGAATGGGGAAATTATGCTTCAGGCCAGCTTGATTACTCTATGGCTACGGCGGTAGATTCCTCCGGCAATATGTACGTGACTAATTTTATGCAGCATAGTGTTGTTAAAGCGGATAGTAATGGTAATATTATAGCCAAGTGGGGCGGCTATGGGACAGCAGATGGACAATTTGATTCTCCTTCTGGCCTTATCGTAGATGCAGCCGGAAATGTGTATGTTGCTGACTCAAGCAATCAGCGTATTCAAAAATTTGACTTGAACGGCAATTTCATTGCTAAATGGGGAAGCGAGGGAACTGGCGATGGTGAATTCAACTCGCCGCACGGAATTAGCATTGATTTATCAAATAATGTTATTTATGTATCTGATACTGGTAATTCTCGTATTCAAAAATTTGACTTGAACGGCAATTTCATTGCTAAATGGAAAAGTTATATTAACGGCAACGGCAAGTTCGAGTCGCCAAAAGGTGTTGTTACTGATTCTTCCGGCAATGTTTATGTCGCTGACCCAGGAAATAACTGCATCCAGAAATTCGATACTAGCGGGAACTTTCTGGCTAAATGGGAAATTGCTTATCCCGAAGGAATCGCCATTGATTCTGCTGATAACCTCTATGTGACTGAACCGTATAAATCACTTATCCAAAAATACGATGCTAACGGCAATTTTCTGGCCAAATGGTCATATTTTAATCTTGGCAACGGTCAATTTGATTATGCCGCGGATATTACGTTGGATTCCGCAAATAATGTTTACGTTGTTGATTATTATCAAAATCGCGTTCAAAAGTTCGATAGTGACGGCAATTTCATCAAAAAATGGGGCACCGCGGGCGTTGGAGAGGGAGAGTTTTCACATCCTAACGGCATCGTCTCTGATCTCTCGGGTAATATCTATGTAACTGATACCGGAAACTATCGTATTCAAAAGTTTACTGCTGCTGGCGCTTTTGTCAATAAATGGGGAGCGCAGGGAAATGATGATAAACAATTCAATGATATAATAGATATCGCCATAGATTCTACAGGAGTTTATGTGCTCGATAGAAACAGCTCTTACCGCTATCGCCTTCAAAAGTTCGATACCGCTGGCAATATAATAATGGTAATTAAAGATATATCCGCTTCTATGATACCTTCTATGATACCAGTCCTGGCGGTAGATGCCGCGGGTAATATTTATATCTCTGCGAAAGCGGACTTAATTAAAGTGCTTAAAAGTGACGGATCATTCAAGGAAAACTGGGCAGGTGATATCAAAAACGGGGAATTTTCAAATGCTTATAAAATTGCGGTTAGCAAAAAAGATACTGTTTTCGTAGCTGATACAGGCGCCCTTAATATCCAAGTTTTTGATGCCACTGGAAAATTTATTACCAAATGGGGAAGTACGGATTCAGGTATGGGATCGTTTAACACTATCAGCGATATAGAAGTTGATTCTTCAGGCAATATTTATATAGTTGACTCTGATAATAAAAAAGTTCAGAAATATACCGAAAACGGGGTTCCCCTGGTGAGGTGGGAATTTGATATAATTCCTGATTTAATAGCTATTGATACAACAAACAATATGTATGTTTTTTCTGCAAAAGAAGAAATAATTAGAAAATTTAATCAAAACGGCGCTCTGGTTAATTCCTGGGGAAATGAAGGCATAATCTCTGGAGATTTTAATAATACTAAAGATTTGATAATTGATGCTTCAGGGAATCTCTGCCTTTTAGTTAACAATCACATTGAAAAGTATGACTCTACTGGAAAACGCTTAAAGACTATTCCCAATAACAACGACTTTTCATACTCTGTTTTAACCATAGCTATAGACCAGCACAGTAACATCTACACTACTGAAACCAACTATCAAGGTGAAACTCAAAATCGTATCCAAAAATATGATCCTCTGGGCAATCACGTTACTACTATTAATCAATCTTACGGACATTCACTGGCC
>JACRDM010000092.1 GCA_016218565.1 Elusimicrobiota bacterium
GTCTAGATTTGGCGGCCCAGGCCAATATTCAGGTTAACTTCAGCCCCCCACTGAATGACCGGGAGTTGCAAATGTATTTTTATAATCCCGATTACGCTTACAGCTCCAAATGCTTTATCCCCTGGTATTCCGGGCGGGTCAGCCCCTACGGTGATGTATATCCCTGCTCCATAGACGTCAAAATCGGCAATATCCGCCAGACGCCTTTCAGTGTTTTATGGAACAGCCCCCGGTATAAGGATTTCAGAAATACATTAAAGAGGCAGGGCCTATTCCCTAAATGCGCCAAATGCTGTAACCTGAATACGAAACTTTGGAACTATTTACCATCTATATTGTAGTTACCCGATTTATCGGGTACTACACATTCTGCCCGATGAATCGGGCAACTACATACACTGCCTGATAAATCAGGCGACTACAAATTATGCCAGAACTGGAAGTGCAGTTAAAGCCCCCTGAATCGCTGCCTGAGAAGATCGCTTATCAGCTTTATCGTTTAACATTAGGCGCTGTCCAACCCAACAGGGCTGGCCCGCAGGCTGAACCCGCAGGCCGTAACGAGGGGGGTAATAAAACAGAAGAGGCTGTAGCTGCCATCTCCCCTGATTTTTTCTTTAAAACGATAGAGTATTTATTCCACCTATTTGAACCGATATATAGCTCGGTTTTCCGTTTTTTATCGGCAAAAATACATTTCCTTTCAGATAAAGTAAAGGCTGTCCTGGGCCTGGCGGCTGATACGGTCTTAAAGACCGGCGAATCTGTCTATTTATCCTTATTCCCCCCGTCACCCCATGCGAAACAATTATACAAGTCCGGCCTGGATGAGACTACCAAACAATGGGTGGGCTTCTTTATAATCGGCCTGATCGGTTTCCTGATATCCAAGGGGGCGATGGTATTACCACCGCGGCACATGGTGGCCTTTGCCATTATACCGGTTTGCATATTCCTGATATTTGTGAAACCCATATACGGCCTGGCGTTTTATTCCATAATAAGCCTCAGCCTTGTCCAGAACACCATCTGGAATTTCCCCAGGGAAATCGGCGGCGTTCCATTGTTTATGGGGACACCCCTGCTGCTGGCGGCCATACTCAGTTGGTTATTTGATTTTGTCCGGGAGCGCCGCCGGTTCAGGGTGATTAACGATACCTCGTATTTGCCTCTTATAGGCTTCTGGTCATGCCTGGTATTTTCATTTATCTTTGAGCAGGGCGAACCTGAGAAATATTTTTTTTATCTGGTGGATTTCCTGGCCATAACAACCTGGCTGGCCTGCTATATAGCGGTTATTCATATTATCGGGGATAGCGAGACGTATTACAAGTTTATGATATATACCATAGCCGGTATTTATGGGTATTTTGCTTATAAGACCATAAGGATGGCTTCTTATTACGGATTTGGCACAGATTACACGGTTACCGCCGAACTGGAGGGGCGGTTATCCGATAACAACGAACTGGCGGCGGTTATCAATATGACCTTCCCCCTGTTTTATTGTTTATTCCTGAACCAGAAAAAGAAAGCCCTGAAGGCGCTGTTCCTGGGGCTGTTTGTTATGGCCATAACGGCCGTAATTTACACCCATTCACGGGCGGGATTTATATGTCTCTCTATTATCGGCAGCCTGTTGTTCTTCAGGGTTATGCTTCCCAGAACCAAAAATAAACTTTTTCCGGTAGCTCTGCTCTGCCTGATACTTGCGGGCGGGTCTTATATATTCAGCGAGCGCATTTCAAAGCGGGTAGAGAGCGTCATGAACTGGAAAACGGATGAATCCGCCCGGAGACGCATCGTAAGTATGGTCACCGCGGCCAATATGATGAAAGAAAACCCCTGGACCGGCATTGGAATCGGGGGTCTGGTTTTCAACGAAACTATATTTGCAAAATATTCCCCGGATAATGTAGTTATCAGAACAGGTTTTGGCGATGACGATTATATTACCCTGAATAAGGTTAAAGAAACTTACGAAATCCATAACGCTTTTTTTGCCCTGGGAGCCAAAGCCGGCATTCCCGCGCTGGTATCCTTCATTATGTTAATTATATTCTCTATCGTAAAGCTGGTTAAATTCCGCAGGCAGATACGGAACGATCCAAACCTGGAGTGGGCCTATAACATAAGTTACGCCCTGGAATTGGGGGTGATAGTTTATTCAATTAACGCCATGTTTATTAACAGTATCGTTGACGGCACAATATATATCTATTTTGCCATGGCCACCGCCTTATATAATGTGGTGCTGAAGCCTGAGCAGAGAATGAACAAGGGGATAGCTCTCTGGGTATTGGCCCTGTTCCTGCACTGGTTGTATCTCACCGTTAGTGTGAGGGCCTGAGACTGATTTATTCATCTAATTCACCGCAGAGGCGCGGAGACGCAGAGGGAAATGATACAGGAGTTAGGGCTTATGTCCCTACTCCTTCATCCTCTTAGTTTTTCCTCTGTGTCTCTGCGCCTCTGCGGTGAATAATCCGAATTAAGAAGATATGAATATTTTATTTATAGTAGACGATTTTTCCGAGGGCGGGGCGGCCAGGGTGGTTTATGAAC
>JACRDM010000093.1 GCA_016218565.1 Elusimicrobiota bacterium
GCATAATTCGCCGGGCGTACAATGGACTCGTCATCAATGATATCCAAAATCTCTTTCTTGTCCCAGGTATGATTACCCATGGTCAGGACATCGATCCCTAAACGGAAAAGGTCCTTGGCAATATTGGGTGTCAACCCCATACCCCCAGCGGCATTTTCGCCATTGGCAATAACTAGATCAAGCTGCTCTTTGGTTTTTAACTCCGGCAGCGCTCTAGTCACAGCTCCCCGGCCAGCCTGCCCCATTATATCGGCAATGAATAGTACTTTCATGCAAAACCCCAATGTAGCGGATAGCGTTTAGCGGGTAGCGTATAGAAATCAAAAACATGCGTTGTTTTCCTATCCGCTATACGCTCTACGCTTAACGCTGATTTATTTCGCGGTTTCCACCACGCGTACTTCTCTGATCAACGTTACTTTGATCTGGCCCGGATATTCTAATTCTTTTTCGATTTTCTTAACGATATCCCGAGCCAGTTGCGCGGCTTGAATGTCGTCAATATTTTCCGCATCCACCATGACCCGGACTTCACGGCCAGCCTGAATGGCATAGCATTTTTCCACGCCCTTAAACGATTCAGCCAGTGTTTCTAATTTTTCCAGCCGTTTGATGTAATTCTCCAGGGATTCGCGCCTGGCGCCAGGACGGGAAGCGCTCACCGCATCAGCCGCCGCGACTAACACTGCTTCCACGCTGGCCGCCTGACTGTCTCCATGGTGCGATATAATAGCATCCAGCACCTTGGCTGCTTCACCATACTTGCGGGCTAGATCCACACCGATCTGGGCATGTGTCCCTTCCACTTCATGGTCAACAGATTTACCGATATCATGGAATAATCCGGCGCGTTTGGCCTGGGCAACATCTACCCCCAGTTCTGCCGCCATAATACCGGCGATATAGGCCACTTCCTTGGAATGTTGCAGGACATTCTGTCCGTAACTGGTACGGAATTTAAGCCGGCCAAGCAATTTGATCATTTCCGCATGGGCACTGGCAATACCCAATTCAAAGCATGTTTGCTCTCCGGTCTCTTTAATGGTTTGATCCATCTCCTGCCTGGCTTTATTGACTTCTTCTTCTATCCGCGCGGGATGGATACGGCCATCAGAAATCAATTTCTGCAAGGCGATGCGGCTGATCTCTCTTCTTACCCCGTCAAATGAAGAAAGGGTAATAGCTTCTGGAGTATCATCAATGATCAGGTCCACGCCAGTAGCAGCTTCGAGAGCGCGGATATTCCGGCCCTCTCGCCCGATGACCCGGCCTTTCATTTCATCATTAGGCAGAGCCACAGTGGCAATAGTGGTTTCGATCGTATATTCCGGAGCATATCGTTGGATCGCCTGAGCCAAGACCTCCCGGGACTTTTTCGCGGCGGTTTCCTTGGCTTCTTCTTCAATATTGCGCATTAGGATCGCCGCATCCCGTTTGGCTTCTTCCTGCATGCTGTCCATTAGCAATTTCTTGGCCGCATCGGCGCTCATCCCGGAAATTCTCTCCAATACCTGCTTTTGTTCCTGGGCCAGTCGCGCCAACTTTGCTTCTTCATCCTGCAAAGATTTTTCTTTGACTTGTATTTGGCGCTCCCGGTTAGCGTTTTCTCTTTCTCTTTTGTCGATCAAATCAAGTTTATGGTCTAAATTTTCCTCTTTTTGGATTAAACGTCGTTCCAGGCGTTGCAGTTCCTGCCGGCGGTCGTGGGTTTCGCGTTCAAACTCTGTCCGGGCGCGATACATTTCATCTTTAATCTGCAACAGACCTTCTTTTTTCTCGGCCTCGGCCAGTCTTTTCGCATCAGCAATGATTTTCTTAGCTTCATTTTCTGCCGTATTGACTTTGGACTTGGCATATATTACTCTGATCAAAAACCCGACGATTAATCCTACCAGGAGGGCAATCGCTACAAAGTTCCAGGCATTTTGCATACTTTCCTCCCTAGTGTTTCATGATTTTCAACTGGTATAATATTATACCTGATTACTTACAAGATATCTAGGATGTCTAAATTCCAAGATCCTTCTTTCAGTGACAATTTTATGCATACGCACATCATGTACCTTGCCAGGTACGCCTTTAGTTAACTGCTGTTCAAAGGCTATACCGATCAATGCTGTAGTATCCTTGATTTCCTGCAGAAACCGGTCATAATAACCGGCTCCAAAACCTAAACGAGTTCCTTTTTTCCGGTCAAAACATACTCCTGGCACTACGACCAGGTCAATTTCCGTTTTAGGTGTAATCCTCCTTTTAGAGTGGGTAGGTTCTAATATGCCAAAACTTCCCCTAGTTAAGTCTTTGTTAAAGTTTGCTATTTCATATACTGCCAAGGTACGATTACTTTTGATTTTCGGCACCACCACCTTCTTTTTTTGCTGTAAAGCTTCCTTGATCATCGCATGGGTTGCGACTTCCTGGCCAAATGACACATAGAACATTACGGTTTTAGCTTTTTTAAACTCTAGCAATTTAAACAATATTTTTTTTATTTTACTGCTTTTAATCCTGACTTCAGCGCTACTCAGTTTTTTTCTTTCGGCCAGCTTTTCTTTACGCCGGTTATTTTTTATCTTTTCCATGAGCTAGAGCGTCCAATCTTTCTTTGATCTTTTTCTCAAACCCGATATCTTTCGGCTGATAATACTTTTTCTTTTTAGGCAGGTATTCCTGCGCTACATACCCGCCGGGAAAATCATGGGGATACTGGTATCCTTGGCCGTGGCCCAATTGTTCCCGGTCCAGGTTTGCGTCTTTAAGATGATCCGGAACCTCTAATAGTTCCCCTTTTTCAATTTCTCCGAGAGCCTGGTCAATGCCCAGGTAATTAGCATTGCTTTTTGGCGCGCACGCCACATATACCGCGGCCTGCGCCAATGGTATCCTGCCTTCCGGCATCCCGACCAACTCCACGATCTGGAAAACAGAATTGGCTACGATGATGGCTAAGGGATCAGCATTACCCACATCTTCCGCCGCGCAAATAGCTATCCGGCGGGCGATGAATCGCGGGTCTTCGCCGCCATATATCATTTTAGCCAGCCAGTAGAGCGTGGCGTCAGGATCACTGCCCCGCATACTCTTGATAAAAGCGGAAATAGTGTCATAATGCTGGTCGTCTTTTTTGTCATACACAATGGCTTTCTTCTGGATAGACTCTTCTGCCGTAGCCAAATCGATGCTAATAAATCCTTTTTTGTCCGGCGGGGTGGAAAGGACTGCCAGCTCCAGGGCATTGAGCATCTTGCGGGCATCGCCATTGGCTATTTTGATCAGGTGATTCATGGCCTCTTCTTCGATCTTGATCGCCAGCCGTCCAAAACCACGCTCTTCATCCTGCCGCGCTTTCTCCAGAATAAAAGTCAAATCCTCTTCCCGCAATCTTTTGAATTCAAAGACCTGCGAACGTGAAACCAGCGCGGCATTTACATAAAAATAAGGGTTTTCAGTCGTAATGCCGATCAAAACCAAATTCCCTTTTTCCACATCCGGCAAGAGAGCATCCTGCTGAGTGCGGTTAAAATGATGGAGCTCATCAACCAGTAAGATAGTCTTCTGCGCGGAAATAATCCAGCGTTGTTCAGCTTGTTTGGAGATCTTGCGCAGTTCTTCCACGCCGCTAATCACGGCATTGATCTCCTGAAAAAAACCGCCAGTTTGGTTAGCGATCACTTTGGCCAGCGCGCTTTTACCGCAACCCGGGGGGCCAAAAAGGATGAGCGAACCTGTTTTGTCCAGTTCGATCACCCGCCGGAGTAATTTTCCTTTGCCGAGTATCTGCTCCTGGCCGACAAACTCCTCTAGAGCGCGGGGAGACATCCGGGCCGCCAGCGGCAGACGGGAGAGATCTTTCTTAATATCTTTTTCAAATAGATCCATAAATGTGCCTAATCCAAATATCAAAATGCTAAAATCAAAATCACCTAGTAAAGTTAAAAATTATTTCCTACACTTTTAAGTGTTAGCAAACTTGAACCGAAAATATTCGCTATCTCGGCAACTTCTTTTAAGAGTTTATTAGCTTCTTGCGCGTTGCCTTTATTATTTTCTATTAAAATTTCCAGCCAAAACTTCGACTCGTTGGCAGATTTTAAGGAATGCCTGAAAAAATTAGCAAAATCATTTCTCGAACTTGCGGCCCGCGCTTCAAAATAATTAGCTCCAATACTTGTACCACTTCTTATCAATTGATCACTCACCATTCTTATAGTTCTACTTTCAGGCAATGCCTCTATAAATTTGATCAGATCAAAGATAAAAAGCTTAATTCTTTTTTCAAACTGTATTTTGAACTGTTCTTTATCACTTTTCAAATTTTGATATGTCATTTTGATATCTCATTTTTGATTTTTGATATTTCTACAATAAAAAACCCCACCTTTGCCGTGTGTCCCGGCGTTTTAGCCCAGCAAATTTAAGTGGGTTTCCTGTTTGCCGTGCCAAGGCGCAGCAAAACTCAGAACCCCTTTTACCAGGTATAGGGTTAAAAAACACCCAGGACATCACCAACAAGGTAGGGAATTATTTTCAATTTTATTTTATTTAAAACTGCCAGGCTTAAAAGTTTCATTTAATACCTTCTTCCAACAGGCCCACTAATTCTTCAGTTTTGTTTTTTACCGTGTCTTCAATTTCTTTGTTTTTCTGGCGTAATTCAAATAATTCATTCGCCAGATCAATGGCCGCGACAAAAGATACCTTTAGGGAACTGACAAAGAGCGTGCTCTGGGAGATCTTCTTAATGCGCTCATCGACAAATTCAGCCAACTCTTTTACATATTCCGGACTTTTATCGGTCCGGATAACTAGTTCCACGTTTTGGACCGTTACCGTCACTTCACTCTTAGACTCCACCATGGCTATTTCTCATCATCCTTTTTAAACTTTAGCGCATTAAGTTTATACAATACCTTTTCTATCTTCAATTTTAGAACTTCCTGCTTCTTTTGTAAAGCAAAATTTTCTTTTTTCAGGTCTTCCAGCGCGGCGCCGCTTTCCTGCATTACTTTCAGCTTGACGCGCAGGTTATCGTTTTCCCGACGCAGGTCATGGATCAGGTCAACGGCTTTGCTGATCTCTTTTTCCAGAGTGGTAAAATTTTTCATAGAAAAACGATTACGCGTATTTCCGGAAAACGATTACGCGAATAAAACCAGCTCTAATTCGCGTAATCCCTGCCCGGCAGGCAGGCGTACCTCTAATTCGCGTAATCCTCCTTTGCTAGCGAACTCTCGCGTTGAGTTTAGGAACAACCAGATTTATCAGATCCGTATGCAACCGGTTCACTTCCTCATCCTGCAAGGTCCGGTCAGCAGCCTGGTATAACAGCGAGTAAGCATAACTCTTATAGCCAGGTTCCACTTTCTCTCCCTGATAGACGTCAAACAAGCTGATCTCTTTAACCAATGGACTGGCTGTTTCACGCAGCGTCTTCACGACTGCCGCATGCGACACATCCTGAGGCAGCAACAGCGCCAGATCACGCCTGATACCAGGCAATTTAGGAATAGCGTGATACTGCCGTTTCCCGGTCGCTAAAGCTAACAGTTTATCCAGGTTAAGTTCACCCAGATAAACTTCTTGCGCTAATCCGTATTTACCCATCACCCGCGTAGATAGTCGGCCAAAGAGGCCTAATTTTTCCCCGTTTACCATTACTTCCAGGCATAAAGCCGGATGATACAATTGATCACCGGCCGTTCTGAATTCAATACTTTCCAGGCCGCAGGACTTCAGCAATCCTGCCAGGACCCCTTTCACATAAAAAATATCAGCCGGTATTCTGGCTTGATTCCAAGCGGCACAATTGCTGATTCCCGATATGGCCAGGCCCAGCATATTCACTTCATTGGCGTAGGTATTTTTTCCTTTGCCCAGGAATACCCGGCCTTGCTCAAAGATCTTGACTTCATTATTACCATGGTTGATATTCCAGACCATATTATTCAGCAGGCCGCACACTAAGGTAGTGCGCATAATAGCAGCGTCTTCAGTCAAGGGATTGGCCACCCTGATAAACTGGTCACTGGTCGTGGCCGCTCCAATACGGGCATAATCTTTCTCGCTGATAAAACTGTAATTTATGGCTTCTGAAAACCCAGCATACTTTAAGTAAGAGGCAATTTTACGGCTATATTCCCATTCGCTGTTACTGCCAATTTTAATGATCTGCCCTTTAGGCAATGCCGCTGGTATTTCTTCATAGCCATTGATCCTGGCGAGTTCTTCGATGATATCGATCTCCCGGGTAAGGTCATTACGCCAGGTTGGCGCTACCACGTGCAGGCTCTCGGTCCCGGTATTTTCAGTGAACATAAATCCGAGGCTTTTTAATATTTTCTTAGTATGGCTAAAAGAGAGCTGTAGGCCCAGGATCTTATTGATCCGTTCCTGCCGCACGGTGATCCTGGGTGGCTTGATTTTTTGCGGATATTCGTCAATCAGTCCTTTAGCTGCTTGCCCGCCAGCCAAATCCTGTATCAGCTGGGCTATCCGGTTCAAAGCTAGCGCCACATTTTCTACATCCACGCCCCGTTCAAAGCGGTAGCTGGCATCAGTATTCAAGCCCACAGCTTTAGCTGTTTTCCTAATGCTCACCGGGTTGAAATAGGCGCTTTCCAGGACCAGGGCTGTCGTGGCCTTTTTCACGCTGGACAATTCGCCGCCCATGATACCAGCCAAAGCGACAGGTTTCCTGGCATCGGCAATCACCAGCATTTTTGCGCCAAGTTTTCTCCGAATCCCGTCGAGAGTGACGATCTCCTCTCTTTCTTTAGCCCGCCGGACAATGATCTTCTGTTCTCCTATCAGAGCAGCGTCAAAAGCATGCAGCGGCTGCCCCAGCTCCAACAGTACATAATTGGTGATATCCACAATATTATTGATCAGGCGCAAACCGCAATTACGCAAGCGGTTCTGTATCCAGAGAGGGCTGGCTTGCACCGCCACATTATGGAGATAACGGGCCGTATAACGCGGACAAAGTTCCGGATCTTTGATCTCTACACTGATAAAATTTTCAACTTTATCGGCTGTTTCTTTTAATTTTACCAGCGGCAATTTAACCTTTAAATTAAGCACTGCCGCTAATTCCCTGGCCACACCTAAAATGCTCAGTACATCGCCGCGATTCGGTGTCGGCTCTGCTTCCAACAGGTAATCATCCAGATCCAACACTGTATTGATATCCTGTCCCAGTACTGTATCCGGCGGCAGGATCATTATCCCGCCATGTTCCTCGGAAATTCCCAGCTCCCGCTCCGAACACATCATCCCAAAAGACTTGACCCCGCGAATTTCCGCCTCGGTGATTTCCTTGCCGCCAGGTAAGGCCGCTCCTACTATCGCCAGCGGCGCTTTATCACCAGCTTTGATATTCTTCGCGCCGCACACAATAGATAATTCTTCTTGACCGGTAAAGACCGTACAACAGGTCAACTTGTCAGCGTTAGGATGGGGCTTGACGCTCCGCACTTCCGCGGTAATAACTTTACGTATCCCTTTATCCAGGCTCTCTACAGAGGAAATCTCGATCCCCCCCATAGTCACTTTTTCAGCCACCTCTTTTGGAGA
>JACRDM010000090.1 GCA_016218565.1 Elusimicrobiota bacterium
ATAGGAATTTCAATCCTATACTTGATTACACGGATTTCCAAAAGATTACACCGATTACCAGCCTAGTCGCTGATAAAAATCTGTGTAATCTTCGTAATAATCGGTGTAATCAGTTAGCGGAACGAAGTGGAGCCTAACTTGCTTTCGCCATTAAACCAATCACGCGGGAGATGTGTGTGGCGCAGGCGCAGGGGAAGATTTTTAGAGGGTTGGATAATAGGCAAAAGGAATTTCTGGAATTCGTGCTCTCTAAATATATCGAATCCGGAGTGGAAGAGCTTGATCAAGAGAAACTACCCGATCTTCTGACTTTGAAATATCAGGCCATCCGCGATGCGGAAGAAATATTGGGAGGAGTTGAAAATATTCGCTCCACCTTTATTGGTTTTCAGAAGTATCTGTATGAGGGAGTGTCTGCATAAATGAACCAGGAAAGCGGAGCTCAAGCCTATAGAAATTGAAATCAGTTTGGAGCTTAGCGAAATGGAAGGTATATTGAGATGACCGAAAAGATTAAACATGTTCGCGCAGATTTTTTAAACCAGATAAAGAATATTATCGCCGAATCGCGGCAACAGGCTCTGCGAGCAGTTGATTCTCAGCGGGTTTTAATGTACTGGAACATCGGTAAGACGATACTTGAAGAAGAATAGCAGGGAAAAGAGCGGGCTGAATACGGAACCTATTTGATAAAAGGTCTTAAAAACAGATTCTTAAAAAACTGCTTTACTTAAGGTAAAAAATATGATATAATTCTAAAAAATATAACAGCGGAATAATTAAGATTACAGTTAAGTAATCACTGTAATCATCTTTTTTAATCGCTGTAATCGTTGATACTAAGGAGGAAATGAAGAAATGGCAGCAAAGAACAAGAAGTATGTTTATTTTTTCGGGGGCGGCAAGGGTGACGGCAATGAAAGCATGAAAAACCTGCTGGGAGGCAAAGGCGCTAATCTGGCAGAGATGGCCGGCCATCCCAGATTAAAACTTCCGGTACCTCCGGGATTTACTCTGACTACGGAAGTCTGTACTTATTACTATGACCATAAGCGGACCTATCCTAAAACTTTGGCTAAAGAAGTAGAAACCGCGCTGGCCAGAATAGAAAAATTGATGGGCAAAAAATTTGGCGACCAGGAGAATCCTCTCCTGGTATCGGTCCGTTCCGGCGCCCGCAAATCCATGCCTGGTATGATGGAAACAGTCCTGAATGTCGGCTTAACAGAGAAAACCATCCCCGGTATGATCAAACAAACCAATGGCAATGAACGTTTTGTATATGATGCTTATCGCCGCCTGATCATGATGTATTCAGATGTGGTCATGGAAAAAGCCGCGGGGATTGAGCCGCAAGGTGAAATGGGTATTCGTAAGCAGTTGGAAAGACTGATGGCCGAAAAGAAACGCCAGAGAGGTGCTCAGGCTGATACCGATCTTGATGCCAATGACCTGAAAGATCTTTGCCTCCAGTTTAAGGCTAAAATAAAAGAAGTCCTGGGAAATAGTTTCCCCGATGATCCGATGAAGCAATTATGGGGCGGGGTCGGCGCGGTTTTTGCTTCCTGGAATGGGAAGAGAGCGATCAGTTATCGCCGTATCGAGAGAATTCCGGATGAATGGGGTACGGCGGTAAACGTACAGGCTATGGTATTCGGCAATATGGGTGAGACCAGCGCGACTGGCGTAGCTTTTACCCGCGATCCTGGCAATGGTACCAATAAATTCTACGGGGAATACCTGGTGAATGCCCAGGGTGAAGACGTTGTCGCTGGCACGCGTACTCCGGCGCCGATCAATGAGTACAGCCAAAGCGAGCATAATAAGGACCTGGTTATTTTGGCTAATGGTATGCCCAGAATATATAAGGAGCTGGATGATATCCAGAGAAGACTGGAAAAACATTATCATGATATGCTGGACATTGAATTCACTATCGAAAAAGGCGTATTGTATATGCTGCAATGCCGCATCGGCAAGAGAAACGGCCCGTCAGCGGTAAAAATGGCCGCGGATATGGTCAAAGAAAAATTGATCACCAAAGAAATCGCTGTTACCAGGGTGACTGCTGCTCAGCTTGATGAATTATTACATCCGATCATTGATCCCAAAGCGGAAAAAGACTTTACTCCGCTGGCCAAAGGATTACCGGCTGGCCCCGGGGGAGCTAAGGGCATGATTGTTTTCAATGCTGTTGATGCTGTTAACTGGAATAAAGACGGTAAACAAGTGATCCTGGTGCGCGAAGAGACTAATCCGGAAGATGTTGAAGGGATGAGAGCGGCCCAGGCTATCTTAACAGCCAGGGGAGGAATGACTTCCCACGCGGCTCTGGTGGCCCGTGGCTGGGGCAAATGCTGCATCGTTGGTTGTGGGGCGTTGCATGTGGACCATCATGCCAGGACCATGACTGTCAATGGTAAAATCCTCAAAGAAGGTGATTGGATCACCTTGAACGGTACCAAAGGTTATGTCTATGAAGGGCCGCTGCCGATGGTTGATGCTTCAGAAGAAAACGCCGCGCTCAATGAATTCCTGAAAGTTTGTGACTCAGTCAGGAAACTTAAAGTAAGGACCAATGCTGACACACCTGAAGATGCGGCTAGAGCGCGCGCTTTTGGCGCGGAAGGTATTGGTTTATTCCGTACAGAGCATATGTTCTACGGTAAAAACAGCGAGCAGCCGCTTTTTAAGTTACGCCAGATGATTGTTTCCAAGACGGTAGAGGAAAGAAGGGCGGCTTTAGCCGAACTCTTCCCTCAGGTCAAGAATGATATCAAAGCGACGCTGGCAGCGCTGGCCGGATTCCCGGTAACGATCAGGCTGCTGGATCCTCCTTTGCATGAATTTGTGCCGCATGAAAAAGAAAAACTGCAGGAGTTGGCAGCCAGTCTTAATATCAGTATGGAAGAATTATCTAAACGCGCCGCGGTACTGCGCGAGTCCAATCCGATGATGGGTAACCGCGGTGTCAGGATGGGTATTACGTATCCTGAAATTACCGAGATGCAGGCACGGGCGATCTTTGAGTCAGCGGCGGAATTACTGAAAGCCGGCAAAAAAGTAAGGCCGGAGATCATGATACCGGTGGTCAGTTTGGTAGCGGAAATTGTCAACCAGAAAGAGATTATCGATAAAGTGTACCAGGAAGTTCTGCAAAAATATAGTTTAAAGAAAATTGACCATTTGGTCGGCACCATGATCGAGATCCCGCGGGCCTGCGTGGTCAGCGGCAAAATAGCGGAAGTTGCGCAATTCTTCTCCTTTGGCACCAATGATCTGACGCAAATGAGCTTCGGCTTCTCGCGTGATGATATGGGTGGTTTCTTGCCGGATTACCTGGATAAAAAGATCGTGACAGACGATCCGTTCCAGACCTTGGACCCGGAAGGCGTTGGCGAATTGATCAAAATGGGCATAGAGCGCGGCCGCAAAACCAGGAAAGACCTGAAGATCGGTATCTGCGGCGAGCATGGCGGCGATGCAGAAAGTGTCAAGTTCTGTCATCGGGTGGGTATGAACTATGTCAGTTGTTCACCCTTCAGAGTTCCGCTTGCCAGACTGGCTGCGGCACAGGCAGTAGTAGAAGGAAAGAGCCAAAAGAAATAAAAGGATCTCAGATGAGATTTAAGTTGCTTTTTAATGTAATGCCCAGGGTGGTTGCTCTATGTCAACCACCCTGTTTTATAAATCTGCCACCTTCAATGCGGGTATGAAGGTGGCGTGAATGAGATAGGAAATGAAAAAAATAGCTTTGCTGCTGATTATACTATTATTAGTATTAGCTGGCGCAGATCTCCAGGCGGAAACCCTGACTGAGGCGCCGTTGGAGAAAGACCTTATTATTCGCCGCATTGAAATAGAGGGCGCGAGTAAGTTGCTGCCTTTTGAAATCGCTGCCCAGATGAAGACCAAGGAAGCGTCATGGTGGCCCTGGTCTAAGCCGGCTTATTTCAACGCTGATACCTTAGCCATGGATATTGAGAAAATTCATAGTCTCTATGAAGATAACGGATTATACGATACCCAGATCACTCCTGAATTCACCAGCTTACCTAAAAAGAGGCTGAGCCTTGTCATACAGATACAGGAAGGATACTATTTCCGGATAAGTAAAATCAATATACTCAACGCTGCCCATCTTAATACAGACTTGAAAAAGTTGCTCTATAAAAGCTTAAAAGTAAATGAAAAAGGAATTTTTTCTTACCAGAATTATAAAGATTCAAAAAAAGTTATTTTATCCATCTTGGCTGACCATGGCTACTATGAAGCTCAGGTCAGCGGCAGGGTCATTCTGGACCGGGAAACTTTGCAGGCCAAAGTTGAATTTAGTTTGGAAACCGGGCCATTGCAGAAATTCGGCAGGATCATGGTTTCCGGGATAAAAAAAGTTAGAGAAGGCCTGATCACCCGGGAACTGACGTTTAAAGGGGATGAAATTTTTAGCGCCAGCAAGTTGTATCATAGCCAGCAGCGTATCTTTGACCTGGGATTTTTTAAGTCGGTAATATTGGAGCCCGTAGCCAGTCTCCAGGATCATTCCACCCTGGATATTAAATTGCAGGTAGAGGAGAGGCCTTTTTACAACTTGAAGATCGGGCCGGGTTACGGCCCGGAAGATAAAGCCCGGATACAAGCTTTTTGGAAATTGTATAATTTCGGGAGGCTTGGCGGCAATCTGGAAAGCAACTGGAAAATGGCTCAAAGGCAGCATCTTCTTGTGGTAAATTACACTCAACCTTATTTTAGCGACCGCTATACCAATCTGATCGCTGGTATCGGCTATGAAAAGGATTTCTATGATTATTACCGCCGGGAGAAGGAAAGCGGACGCGGGCGTCTTACCAGGAGCCTGACCTCAAAGTTGAATACTTTTTTTGGCTACCAGGTAGAACGAGACCTGCTGTTTTTAATAAATCCAAATCTGGTTTTTGACGAAAAAACCGGTTTTGGCCGCAAGTACATTCTAAGTTCTTTTGAGGTTGGTTTCCAATACAAAACTACCGAAGACCTGTTCAATCCTAAAGAGGGCCAGATCAATTACTTTTCCTGGGAATTTACGCCCAAGTACATTGGTTCAAGTGTAAGCTATTTGCGTGGTTTATGGGAATATAAATATTTTCAGCCGCTTGGCCGGCGCATAGTGATCGCCTGGCGAAATCAGTTTGGGTATGCCCGGCCGATATTTGACTCACCCAGTATTCCGGTCTTTAAGCGTTTTTTCTCCGGTGGCAGTTACAGTGTCCGTGGTTATAGTTACCAGGGCCTGCGTTCCCGTGGTGAAAATGATAGTCCTGTCGGCGGTAACTCACAATGGGAAGGCAACTTTGAATTTCGTTTCCCCTGCTATCGGGATTTTGGCGCCGTCCTGTTTTACGATTATGGCGAAGTTTTTTTCCAGACCAAGCATTACGCGTTCAATGAATTATTGACTACGGCGGGGATAGGGTTGCGCTACAATACGCCGCTCGGGCCTTTGCGGCTGGATTATGGCTATAAATTGAAGCCCTATCAGGGTGTAGACCGGTATAAAATTTATCTAAGTATAGGACAAGCGTTTTGAATTCAGCGTACGCTGAATTCACCCGCCGATCTTTTTGGCGGGTAAGCTGGAGAATAAATGTTGAGATTACTTACTAAAATATTTATAAGCCTGATGATCATCATCCTGGCAGGGTCACTGCTGTTAGTCACGCCTTTTACCCAGCAGGCGATAAAAAACTATGTATGGTATAAAATTACCGCTGATACATTCAACATGGTCAGGATTGGTAAAATAAAGGGAGGCTTCTCCCGGCGATTTATTCTGGAAAACGTTGAGTTCAAAATGAAGCGGGTGAAATTAGCGGCCAGGAAAATAAGCATAAAATACCATCCCAATTTGCTGCTCTGGGGAAATATCATCATTGAAGAACTGGCAGCAGATGGGGTTAAAATAAAAATTTATCAGGCTCCTGTCGAAACAGGCAGTAAAAAACCCGCTGATCCTGGAAGTCATAATTCCTGGCTTAAGTATATTGAAATCAAGAAAATAAATCTCGGCGCGGCAGAAATAGAATATCACCGTAAAGGGCAACCACCGCTGTCTTTTAAAAAGGTCAATATCAGCGCAGCTATGTATTATGATTTTGTCAATTCTTCCATGAAATTAAATATAGCCCAGATCGGTTGGGTCAGTGAATTTCCAGCTCTGAGCCTGGTCAGGTCCAGCGGAGAAGTCGTCTATACCCGGCAGGACCTGAGGATATCAGGATTCAGGATCCAGTTGCCCAGATCCAGCCTGTATCTGGACGGTTTTATTAAAAACTTCCAATTCCCAAAAGTATATCTGAAATGTAAATCTGATCGCTTTGATGGCCGCGACCTCCCGGCTCTGAAAAATTTTTCTCACCTCTTGGGCTCGCCGCTTACCTTTGATCTAGTTGCCAATGGAGACTTATCAATGCTGCGCTGGGTCGCGCAGGCTAAATCCGGCCAGTCCCGGTTATCCGGGAGAGGTATCGTCGATGTGTTGGGCCTGAAGAAGCATAGTTTTACCTTTGACGGGGAATTTAGTCATCTGAATTTGGCGGATTTAAGGATCTCTGGTTTTAGCGATACTGATTTTAACGGTACAATTCAAGGGACCGGCAGAGGTAATAAACCCTGGAACCCTGAAATGCAGTTAGTCCTGACTGTACAGGATTCTTATTTTGGCCCGTACCAAATATATCCTTCAGAATTCACGCTCGCGGTTAGCAGCGCTACGATAACCGCGGCAACTAATTTGCTTAATACGAATTTCGGCCATTTTGTATTCCAGGGTATATTTGACGCGCCGGACCCAACTCATGGGATTAGAGCCGGTGAGGTGTCTCTGAAATTCGATCAGTTCAATATCAAACCTTTGCTGCGATCAGTTTATCTGGGAAGCAACCTTAACGGGGCCATAGACCTGAAGGTCAGAAATCTCAGGTGGCGAGATTGGCAACAGGTCGAGTGGTCTACAACGGTAGATATTGGGAAAAGCAACCTGGCTAAGATCAAGATCCAACGGTTGCGATTGGAGGCTGCCAGGTCGTTCGGAAAGATAACTATAACCAAGGGGCAGGTAGAGAGTGACTTGGCTGATGCCAAGATTAGTGGATATTTTGAAAATCAGGGGACGACTGATCTGCAGTGCCAGGCAGAAGTAAAAGATTTGAGCCTGATAGGAAATGTTTTTCCAGCTTATCGGTTAGCCGGGAAAGTCGACTTCAATGCCAAGATAATCGGGCTGGCTGATAATCCTGAAGCTAGATGGCACCTGGGGGCCCAAAAAATAAGATTTAAACAATATATACTGTCCGCTCTTTCGTGTAGTGGTACGTATAAGAATAAGCGCTTTGATTATGAAATAGTAGCCACGGGAAAACCGAACCAGGTAATCGAAGTAAAAGGGGTGACTGATATCCAGAAGGCTCCGGTGGAAACAGCTGTTGAAATGTTGAAAATACAGTTCCTGGATCAAATCTGGACGAATGCCCAGTCCTTTACCGTAAAAATAGCGCCAAGATACCTGGCCCTAGATGATTTGATCGTGGGCAACAGAGGACAAGTGGCTAGAGCCAAAGGAATTTTAGATTGGACCAAAACTTCTAATTTTACCATAAGCCTGGAAAATCTGCAACTGGATAATTTAAATAAAATATACACCACCGAGCAAAACATCAGCGGCACTTTGAACAGCTATATTGCTGTTGCCGGGAATGCCGCCCAGCCAGTCATAAAGTCAAGGGTTGAAATAAAAGATCTGGAAATCAAACCTGTCTATTTCGAAAAATACGGGCTGGAACTTGATTATGCGCGTGGAACGTGGGATCTGCGTGGTCAGGCTTCAAGCCAATCCAAACCAGCTTTTGAGCTGGAAGGGACTTGGCAATATCCGGTCAATTTTGACCAGCCGCTGCCGGATATCTGGGGCAGCGCCGTTGATCTAAGGATACGCCTGGATAGGCTGCCCCTTGATTTTTTACAGACCTTACTGCCGGCCATAACCAGCGCGCGCGGATTTTTAAATAGCAATATTGAAGTTAAAGGAACCCTGCTCAATCCAGATATTGAGATCCTGGCTAATACCAACAGCTGCGATTTGAAACTTCGCGATCTTCCCAAGCCTTTCACCTCGATCCAGGCTAAAGCGAAGATCAGCGATCAGAAACTCACCCTGGAATATCTCCTGGCGGCAGTTAAAGACGGGAAGTTCCAGGCTGCGGGAATGGGTAATATTGAGAAATTGCAATTAGCCAATTTTGACTTTACTTTTAAGATTATCAACGGGCCTGTTTATTATCCTGGCATCTTTGCCGCGACCGTCAATGCCGACGGTAGTTTCAAGAGACAAAGTGGGCTTTATGCCTTAAGCGCTGAAGTGGAAGCACTGGATGGGATAATCGAAATAAAGCATTCTGAAAGAGAAAAACAAGCTGATCTTGTTTATGCTGATGAGATAAGCCGTCCGGCAGTCCAAAAAGCGGCGGAACTAGTACAGGATTCATTTTATGACCGCCTGGCCATGGATTTCAAGATCCATAGCGAAGGAAATATTTGGTATAAATTGGATACTTCCAAGGCCGAATTGGTGGGTGATTTACACATCCAAAAGCCAGTCAAAGGGGTATTCGCTTATTTAGGCAGTATCAAAATCAAACAAGGGTACTATGATTTCCTGCGTAACCGGTTTATCATTACCCGCGGCGAGTTGCAATTCCCAGGCATCGCCGGATTCAACCCCTTGCTCAATATCGATGGAGAATATAGAGAACTCAGCGAGATTATGATCACTGCGACGATCAGGGGAGACCTTAATAATCCTCTTATCCAGTTGCACAGCGACCCGCCGCAAAAGGATATAGAAATACTATCCTACCTGTTATTTGGCAAATCATCGCAAAATCTTTCTTCCCGGGAAGCATCTTCCGTGGAAAGCCAGGTATTGAGCTTTATCGGGAGAACAACGGTCCTTAAAGTAAGGGATATTCTCGGCGATAAGGTAACCATTGATACTCTGGATATTAAAAAAGATGCTACCACCCAGAATTGGCGGGTTTCGGTCGGCAAATATATCGGCCGGAAGCTCTTTGTTTCCTATACATTCGGTTTTTCAGCCGAAGCAGAAGATAAACTGCGTTTAGAATACAAGTTAACCCGTTGCTGGAATATAGAAAGTGAGATTTCACAAAAACACTCGGCTGGCGCGGATTTATTTTGGACGATTGATTACTGACCAGTCACGAGAGACGGGGTTGGTCATGGCGAGGAGTGATTTTTGCGACGAAGCAATCCTTGGTCTGGTAGAAGAAATAGCGGGATTGCTTCGGCTGCGTCTCAGTATCCAGTATCCAGGAAAAATTACTTGCTTTTAATAATTAAAAAGTGTAACATTATATGTAAGATAAGGCCTTGGTTGGTCATTTGGATTTTGGGATTGGTCATTGTATTTATCGCAGGGGGGTATCTATGGCTTTGGAAACAAAATATATGTTGATAGTCAAGGAAGGCGATGTTAATAAAGTAAAACAGAGGGTCATGGATATGCTGAACCAGGTATCCGGCCAAATGTATAAGAACTTTGATAACATGTTGTTTTTGAAGGGTTTATCAGATCCCAATATGGATAAGTATATTTTTAAGATGTGGGTGAACTTTGGCGAAGGACCTGACGAAGGTGATTTAAAGCAAATTAAACGGGAATTCGAGATCATGTTAGCAGAGGAATGCCGCTCCGGGAATACTTATATTACTGTTTTTGAGTATGAGGGCGAGTTTAAGTTAGTGAATATAATTTAGTGGTAAAGTGATATAGGGGTAGAGTATACTACATCAAGAACAGGTTCCCATGAGGAACCTGTTCTTTTTTTAAGGATTTTCTCTATCACTATACCACTTTAACACTATATCACTGTTTCACATTTCCGGAGCGAAGTTCAGGCTCAGGAAAGGTTGGGGCAGGGTTGGCTCCTTGGCGAAATCATAATAGATAATGACTGCCTGGTGCGGTTTATACATACCGGTATTGTAATTGAAATAGACTTGCTGGATCGGGTTTGATTCGCGTTCTCCCATGCCGGTACCGGCTTTCATTTCCTTTTCCCGGCAGCTATCCTGGAGGGCCGGTACATTCAGGCTGCTGCCAGCATCTTTTTTACAGCCGAACATTTCATTAGACAGAGGTGTCCGACGGGTATATTCATAAACCGGGTTTTGTTCATAATAACGCTCCAATTCCTGACCATCCCAGAAATAGGCTGCGCCGATCACGCCGCAATTGACTGATAGGTCCTTGCCCCAACTGTTGGACCGCCACTGCGCGTAAGAATCTTCTTTGCTGGTGAAAAAGAAACGCCTGGCATCTTGGCCATTGACCTGCCAACCCCGAACGGTTATATAACTATACGGCTCAATAATCCATTTTGATCCGTCTGCAGGTTTGCCTGGTTTCCCGTTTATGGAATTAATACCATCGATGGTCAAATTTACCGCTACCCGTATCGGCAGAGGATTATGCAGCACAATGGAATATCTTTCGCCAGGATCGGCAGTAACAGCCGGGCGGCGGTTGAGGGGTAGTTCTGATTTATACCCGGCATTATCACTAAGTACTTGTACCTGGAAACCGTAGTTATAAGACCTATTTTCATACCGTGTTTCTCCATCACGAATGATCTTGGTGCGGCACCTGAAATTAAATAGTTGGGTGGCAGCAAAGGCGATCTGGCTAAGGCCTAAGGTTGCTAAAATGACCAGGCTGAGCAGTGTTAGCGCCAGTTTCTTTGTTTCCATTGTTTCCTCCTGTGGGATTTTTATCCCTGATTTTTTTTACTTCCATTTATTAAGACCCCTTGTTTGTTGAAAAGTTCCTTGTATAAACATGGATAGTTTATATAATTATAATAGGGTAGAGGCCTTAATGATTTTTAAGCCGACACAAGTTCTATTTGCTCCAACCTACCAATGCAATCTTCGGTGCGCCCATTGCAATATTCCAGGAAGCAATGCTTCTTTGCCCATTTCTGTTGGGATTAATTTCTTACAGCGGTGCCGGCAGGCAGGAATAAAAGAGTTAGGATTTACCGGCGGGGAGCCATTTTTATATCCTGAATTTATTCGCGCGGTTTCCAGGGAAGCAGTAAAATTGGGTTTCAGGTTTGACCGGATAACCACCAATGCCGGATGGTTCAAAAACCAGAAAAATTTAGAGAGAACTTTGCAACAAGTCATTGAGGCTGGTTATAATGGAATGTTTTGTGTCAGTATTGACAGTTTCCATAAAGTGCCATTGGCAAAAGTTGCCCGGTTTATAATTGCTACAGTACAGATGACTGGAAGAGTGGAAGGAATTTCCCTGGTTTATGTCGGCTCTATATATAAGGTAAGAGGATTAGCCAGGTTAATGCAGGGCCGGATAAGTAAAATTGGCAGATTAGTGGTGCCACCCCGGCAGAATTTTCCAGGATTGAGCGCAAAAATCACCAGGATAAGCCTTTGCCCAATAGAGAAGGCCGGGGTTTTAGCCAGTCCCTGGAGCAGGAAATGGTTCAAAGAAGACTTCTGCCAGGGGCCTGGCCAGGTATTGTATGTGACCCCTTTCGGGGAAGTAAAGCCTTGTTGCGGTTTTGCCAGTGACTTGCCGGAGATGAGCCTCGGCAATATTTACCGTCAAAAAGCTGGAGCAATAATCAAGAAGGCACAGCAGGACCGGTTCATTAAGATCGTTTTTCAGCAGGGATTATTAGTTTTAAGGAATAAGTATTTACAAGATCATCCTCAGGAAAAACTGAAGCCGACCATGGATCATTGCTATTTTTGCTGGTATATGCAGAAAAAAGGGGTAAGGAGCTGTCTCTGAACTGTGAAAAAACTTTATTTATTCGATGGTTATAATGTAATCAATAAGATCCCTGAATTAAAGCTGTTTTTCCCCAAGGAGTTACAGCGGGCACGGGAAGCTTTG
>JACRDM010000091.1 GCA_016218565.1 Elusimicrobiota bacterium
CGGCCTTCTTCGTCTTGCCCGGCCACCAGCACTTCCTGCAGGCCTGCCGCTTTCAGCCCGGTGAGCTTCTCCGCCACCTGCCGATACCGCAACAGCGTCTCCGGCGACCGATTCTGCGCCGCCGCGCTCAAGATGCTCACCGACACGGCTTTCTTCTCTTTCACGTCTTCCGCTCTGTAGCTTGCGTATAACCCATCCTGGCTCACGCACTCATTGAGCTCGTACCGCCGGGAAAGTTTTTTATTCGTAGACATGCAGACCTCCTTGTGTTAGGTAATCATTTTTTACGTATAGCGTTGACTGCATCTTCCAGCGTGGTTTCAAATTCCAGCAGTCCAGTTAAACCTATGCCGGACAAAGTCGTAAATAATTTCTGGTTGACTCCGCATATTTTCAGGATTCCACTGCAAAATCTTACGCGATCCTTGGTGTGCCATAGATCTAAAATACTCATGCTATTGATAAAGTTGACTTTAGTCATTTCTATTATGAAGTATTTTTTCCCGGCAGCTATTTCCCCCCCGACTATATTAGTGATAGTATTTCCTGAAACACTGTCCATTGCTCCCTCTAAAGAAATGACTGTAATATTATCTTCCGACATTTGCTTGACTTTGACATTGAGCATAGTATCCCTCTATTATCAATAATTGAGTAGCTCCATCCCCCATTATCGAAAAGGCAACAGGAGACAGCCTGAAAATCAGAGTTATCCCTCAGTTTCTGTCTCTGCGGGTTATCCTATCAATTCAGGTTAAAGATTATATTTGAATTTAACGGCAACAAGTTTCTGGATCAGGCCTGTTTGATACGACCGTACCGGAGATTTCATGGCTTCTTGCCAAGCCTCGCCGGCTTTTTCTTTGTCTCCCAGCGCATAATACGTATCACCGAGAAAATCCAGCATCTGCGCATTAATAGGGTTATATTTCACTGCTAATAATATGTCCTGCAGAGATTTTTTTAGATTCCTTTTGGGCCAGGGTAAGGTGTACCAGTAGCGGCCATACGCGCTATAGAGCACGCCGCTATCGTAACCTTTATTTATGACCATGGCTGCGTCTAATGCTTTTTCATATTTCGGGCCTAATCCTTCCATTAACGCTTTCACAATACTCTTGCCGTAAGCATATAAACTGATACCCATGGCCTTATAGAAATGCCCTTCCACGCCCTGCGGATTAAGCGCTACCGACTGATCCGCGTATTTCCTGGTGATCGTCCCCAATTCCAACAGGGTTTTTGACTGCGCGGAATTCAGGTCTTGCGAATATTCAATAACAGCGCCGGCATTTTTAATCCTGTTTTTCGTTAAAGCTGCCTCATAATTATCTACCCTACTTTGATAATGATACGCATCGCCATATACATACACGGCTCTGGCTGCCCGCCACTGGATAGCATAATTATCTGGCCATTTATTGGCGGCCTGGATCATCAGATCCATGATGTCCTTACGACCCTTTTCTTCAAAACTCTTTGTCTGGTAATAATCATCAGCTACTTTGATATAGTCTTCAGGCGTACTCAGCGCCGCCTCCTGGCTATACACTGGTAACTGTAACATCCCTGGCCCTAACATAATCAATAAAGCAACTACTTTCTTGATCATAGTGCCCTCCTCATTAACGTAGTGTCTTGCACTGCGCTATTTTATTCTGTCTTAGTTATCCCCTCGGGTTCTTTCTTTTTTATCACCCTGACTATTGTTCCTTCCTGGCCCACGCTGATATCTAAAGAATTGGATAATCTTTTGACTATAAACAAGCCGTGTCCGCGCTTTTCCAAAAATTCAAGACTTTTACTCCCATTCCCGGCCAATAATTCATTGCGTTGCCTGACTGTTTCCGGATTAAACTCCTTGCCGCCTTCATCTTTCACTGTTATTTCTAGATAGTCCGGCTCAATTTTATATTCCAGAGTGATCTCCGCGTCGGGCCGCGAACAACCATGTTCAATCGCATTATTACAAATCTCATCCACTATCGTCTCAACCTGATAACACTCCCGCTCTGAAAATCCAAAGGTAAGCGCGGTTCTGGCAATCATATTGCGTATCCCCGGCACTATCTTCAAATCAGCAGGGAAGTACAATCTAATGTTCCTCATAATCGAACCTCCTCTATAATGTTGTCCACCTCATTTTCTTCTCCAACTGATTACCGCTTCTTGTTCACTTTTGTATATTTCGAGCATCTTTATGGCTCCTGATACTTCAATAATTTCTTTAACACATGCCGCTGGCGCTACTATTTTAAAACTGCCGTTTCTTCTCCTTTTTTGCACATGATACCGCATTAACAGAGCTAATCCATCGCTGTTCATATAGGCAAGTTTGCTACAATCAATGATTAAGCATCCGCCATTTTGTTCATCCTGCTCCAGCGCCGGATCGATCACTTCTTCTGCTTTTGGCGCGCTGATCGTGTCTAATACTCCAACCAACGTAACGATTTTTATAGCCGCGTCGCTTTCCGCTGTTCTTATTTCTACGCTTAAACCTGCGTTAATCATGTGTTTTCTCCTTCTCTATAATTTCCTTTTTCACTCTCTTACCGCTAAACATCTGCTGGATCATAGTATAAGCCAGGCGTGGCTGACGGACATTAAGGCCGTTGCTCGCAGCTTCTCCCTGGGCAATAATCCCCCACCATTCTTCATTCATATTCATGTTTTTTTCAGCTTTAATATCTTTCCAGTAGGCGCCATTAGACCAACCCGCATCGGTATCCTGCTCACTCAGGCTGCCCCCTTCGCGTTTCCACCATTCATCACACCACTCAAAAAGAAAGCCGCCCAGGGAATTACCAAAACCTAAACCACCCATGGCGTTTTCGGCAATTTCCTGCCACTGGCTCTTGACAAAATCAGCTTGCGTCTGCTGGTCTTCGCATTTTTTGTAAGCGTCATACGCGTCGCAGCCAAACTCCAGCAGAATAACTGGCTTCTTCCATTCCCGGTCCACTTCTCGCCAAAAGTTCCCAAAACTCTTGCCCCGGTAACAAACTGAACCTAATACATCAATCTGGGAATTGTATTGCGCCGCCACTGATATTGTCGCCAAGTCTCCGTTACCCAGGACTACCGGGTGATGGGGGTCTAATTGCTTGATTTTGCCGGCCAGCTTATTGACAAAAGAATAATATATTTTGGCTTGCGCGATCTTTTTCTCATAAGGATCGTTTATTTTTTCCAGCTCCGGGCTAGTCCAGTAATTTATTTTCTGCGCGGCGAACGAATAATTATTTTCGTTGCCCAGCACCCACATCAATATCCCGGGAGTATCCTTATAATCTTTAACCATAGCCAGGACCTCTTTGGTCACCAGCTCCTGGAATTCCGGACTGGCATAATCCGCCTGCCACCAATCCAGCCAGTGCCCCATTACGGTTCTGATCTCAAAAGATTTATAAAGATCAGTGACCACCCTTTGGGTTTGGCGGATATTTTCGCCAGGCTGATAAAAGCGTACGGTGTTGATGCCAGCCTCTTTCATCATCTGCCCGTCAGGCAGCCAAACCCGGTTGGGATCGCCGCAAAAATTATAATCAGCGTTACCGCCGATCGGGACCGGATGGTAGCAGACCCCTTGAATAAAGTACAATTGTCCATTAACCAGAAGTTGATACTGGCCCATCACATTTTTTGCTATCTCCACTTTTTCCCCAGCCCAGACGGAGAGCCCGGCCAGAAGCGTCACTGCCAGAATGATCAATAGGCACAGTTTCCGTCTCATTATCCCCCCGAAAAAAATATGGATTATAGCAAAAACTTTTTCACTTCCTCTAGTAATGCTTCCGGCCGGAAAGGCTTTACCACATAACTATTGGCTCTGGCTTTTTTTGCCTCTAGTATTGTTTCTTGCTGGTCCTTCGCGCTTAAGATGATCACCGGGATCTTTGCCAGGTCTGCATCGTTCTTTATTTGTTCGCACACCTGTAAACCATCTAATTTTGGCATCATCATATCCAGGATCACCAGATCTGGTTTAGCGCTGGCTACTTTAGCCAAAGCTTCTTCACCATCAACAGCAGTGATCACTTCATAAGCGCTGGCTTCCAAACGCGATTTCACCAAGAGCAGTAATCTTGGTTCATCATCTACCAATAATATTTTTTTTCCCATCGGCCGCCCGCGCTGTCAGGATTCGTTCTTTTTAAACAATTCCTTCACCATTCCTAACATCACTTCCGGTGAAAAAGGTTTCATAATTACATAATCCACACCCAAATCCCGGCATTTATCTTCTAATTCCCTGATATTAGACGCGGTGAAAATAATGATCGGCAGCGCGGCAGTTTCCGGGTCAGACTTCAGTCTCTGGGCCACCTCATAACCATTCAAATCCGGCATAACAATGTCCAGCAGTATCAAATCAGGCTTTTCTTCCTTTACTTTTTCCAGAGCCTGCGTACCGCCATAAGCAGTGACTACAGCATAGCCATTGGCTTCCAATCTTGATTTCAAAAGGATCCGCACATGAGGTTCATCATCCACCACCAGTATTTTTTTGTTGAAGCTCATTGTTTCCTCCTAAATTATCCTAATTTACTCTTAGCCAGTTGCAGCAATTCTTCAGCATCATTGCCATCTTCAGGATACATAACTACGGCGCCAGATAACTGGTCAACGTCTAATTGTTTTTCCTTGATCTTATCCATAATGCGCTTTTGCAGGGAAACAGCCCCGAGCCGAGCCGATCTGACTAGCACCGCGACTAAGGTGTCCTCTTCAAAACGCCATACCAGATCTTCTGCTCTTCTAACAGTATATTTGGCGGCTGCCGCCACCGCTTCCATGACCGCTAAAATATTCTGACTCCCCTGGTTTTGCCTGTTCTTAGACCCGAGCACGATCAGAGCCAGATTCTCGTATTCTTTCCTGGCTTTATCTAATTGTTCCCTTAAAATATCATTAAAAACCACTGCCGCTGATAATTTGGGTAAGGTAAAAATAAATTTACTGCCTTTTTCCAGCTCGCTTTGTACGCGGATCGTTCCGCCGTGCTTCTCGATTAGGCTCTGGCTGATCGGTAAGCCCAATCCCGTGCCACGGTACCCGGACCCGGTGGTCCGGTTGATCTGTTCAAAACGATCAAATATTTTATGGAAGTTTTCCCCGGCTATACCCTGGCCATGGTCTTCTACCATAATCTCGATCTCCTGGCCTTTGTCCACCAGGAAAATATCCACTTTTCCGTGATCAGGAGAAAATTTGATAGCATTATCAATTAAATTACTGAGCACCTGTTTTATCCGGTCAATGTCAAAAAACAACGTCAAGGCGGGCCTTTCCAAATGAACGTCCAGGCAAATCTGTCTTTCCCTGGCCCTGACCTCCAGGTTCTGGGTGACCGATCTAATGACCGGCACAATATCATTTTCAGTCTTATTCAGAGTGATCTTGCCAGCTTCAATCTTGGAGACATCGAGCAGATCATTGATGATCCTGGTTAGCCGGTCGATCTCTTCTGTGGCGATACCCAGGAACTCTTTCTGGCCGGGATTAATCTCTCCTTTAATACCCTCCATGACCTGTGAAATGGATTCACGGATACAGGTGATAGGGGTTCTTAATTCATGGGATACCATAGAAATGAATTCTGTTTTTAACCGCTCGGCTTCTTTTTGCCTGGTGATATCACGAATAGTTACGGCCAGTCCGATAATTTGTCCTCCTTTTGACAAGATCGGAGCGATATCAAAATGCAGAATCTTAACCAGCGGTTCACTGGTTTTTACATCTTTAGTGACGACCTGATTCTCCTGCCAAGATTGCACAAAACTTATATCCAGATCTAACCCCTTGAGGATCTCCAACACTTGCTGGTTATCCACTTCTTCTCCGTTCTTAAACCCGAGCAGTGATCTGGCCGTCTCATTAAAGATCGTAATATCACCATACCGGTCCAGCATGATCACGCCTTCATTGAGTGATCCTATCAGTACTGATATTTTTTCATTCCACTCCGGTAATTGGCCTTGCATCTGTTCCAATTCCTTGCGGTTCTCATCAAAATCTTCCAGCAGGGAAAGCATCACTTCTTTCGTTTCCCTGGCTTCCTGCAAAGCCTGTTCCAGGGTCCTGGTCCGTTCCCTGATCTTTTCTTCCAGGGTTGAACTGTACTGTTCCAGCGCGGTCTTGGAATTATTAAGTTCCTCAATAAGCTGCAAGTTTTCCCGCAAATCAGTACCGACCAGGATCAGGCCGTCAATTTCATTTTTTTTGTCTCGGACCAGCGTGCAGGAAAGACTGACCGGAATAGGCCGCAGGGTTTTAGTGCGGTATCTCACGACTACATTGCGAGGCGGGCTTCTTTTGGTTTTGGCTATAAGATCGGCCAATATTTCAACGTTCTCCCCGGCTTGAAATAAAATATCCACGGTCTTATTAGTAAGTTCTTCCCGGGTATAGCCCAGCAGGTTGAGAGTGACGATATTTACTTCACGGATAGTCCCGTCATTATGCAATACCACTAATGAATCACTCATACTGTTGATAATGTTCTCAAAGAAAAGTTTACGGTCGGTGATATCCTGATGCGCGGTCCTCAGGTCGGTGATCATCCAGTTAAAAGATTGGGCTAATTGCTCGATCTCATCCCCGGTTTTAATGTTGGGCCGGTAATTCAGGTCTCCGGTAGAAACTTTTTGCATCGCCTGGTGCAATTTAGCAATAGAATCAATGATCCGGCGGCTAAAAAGCACATTAAAAGGCACCAGGATAAACAGCAAAACCAGGGCTAATAAAAACATTCTGGTAAAAAGGTTCCTGATCGGGACAAAGGCCACTGCCGTTTCCTGCGACATAATGATACCCCAGTGAATGTTGTTGGCCAGCAGAATATTATTTTCCACCCCGGCATAAGTAATAATAGCCAGGCGGCCATTTATATCATGGCCGATTATCCAGGATTTTTTTCCCGCGACAATTAAGCCCCTTATCCCTTTTAAGAAACCCCGGCCAGATATATTTTTACGTAAATCGCTAAAAATGATTTCTCCTTTATTATCAGCCAAAAGCGCCATCATACCGCCAGGTATATTCTCAATTTCTACCCTGGCTGCTAATTCATTTCTTAGGTCAAAGACTTCCTTTAGTATGCCAATAACCTTCCCCTGAAGGTCCCTAATAGGCACGCCAATCGGTATTGACCAAGCCTGGCTCGAGGCCTCAAATTCAATTGGCCCGACATAAACTTTCCCCGCGCCTCCCTGAAAAGTCTTTTGCCACCATTCTTCATCAGCCTGGAAAAAATCAGAGGTTTTAGCGGAAGTGGCTACGAGCCCGCCAAACCTGTCAGTAATGAAAATTTCGGCAACTTTCTCTCTGAGTTGAGCAGATTTATATAACTGCGCTCCGCTAGTGTTATGAATATATTTTTGAACCAGAGCAGAATCTGGCGCCGCGGCCAGCCACTGCTGGTCCATACTGGCAAAATAGTTTTTTCTAGCGGTAATATTGCCATAAGAAGCATTAGCCAGCCGCAATGGTGTTTTAAAACTGAGCTGATCCGCAAAGATAGATATGTTGGTTACTTCTTCCTGGATGACCGCGGAGATATTATTGGCAATTAAGGCCGCGTGGTTAGACAAATGAGTTCCAATAGTATCTTTTCTGACCGTGGAAATGGAATAATAGGTGTAGGCGGTAACGCCAACCAGGACCACGCAGGTTAGCCAGAGATTATTTACCAGTATTTTTTCCCTAAGACTGATCATTCTCATGTGGCCTGTAAACCTCTGTCTTTAGCCTTTTCCTGCCGCAACTTTTCGATCTGCTCTTTCAACTCAATGATCCGTTTTTCCCGGTCCATCGTGGTCTTATGTAATAACTGCATTTCTTCTGCCTTTTGACGAAATTCTTTTCTGGAATTTTCCAATTCCTCAATAACTTTGCCGGTTTTTGAAAATTCCCGGAGCGCGCTCAGGGTGCCAATAATATGATTTTTCAGATCTTTCAACAAGGTTATATCCGCGAGCCATTGAAGGCCTTTAAGGTTATGAAAAGACAGTTCTGTAATCTTACCCTGGAGGAATACCTGGCTAAATTCTTCGATAAACATTGGCCGGTCTTCCGGCAAAACAATATTTTTAATATCTTTATTTACTAAATCTTCCCAGCGCAAGCCAGTCCTTTCCAGGATCAGCTTATTACAAAACAGGACTTTCCCCTTTTCATCGGTTCTGATAAGGCCTTCGGGGAGCGCCTGAAGCAATATGTCCAGATTTTGTTTTTCCTGTTCCAAGGCAGCGATGGTTGATCGCAGTTCTTCAACGCTGGCCCGCAATTCCTGGTTTGTCGCCTGCAACTGCTGGTTAGCCGCGGCAGCGAATAGATTAGCCTTAGTCAATTCCTGGCTGCTCTCGTTATAATGCCGGGTGATCGCGCGTTTGAGCCTGAGCAGGAAGCTAAACGTGACTAAGGTCACGAAAAATATAGCCAGCCCGCGCGACAGCCAAAGATGGTTAATAACAAATCCTTCTGTTTTCAGCATCTCAAAACCCACCATCATGACAAAGACGGCTGCGGTATAAGGAAATACCCAAATACTTATCTTAGGTTTGACCATGGGAACCCTGCTCCAGTTCTTTCACTTTCTTTTTTAGTTCGATGATTCGTTTTTCGCGTTCCATAGTTACTTTATTGAACCGCTCCAGTTCGCTGAGCCGCTTTTGCAGTTCTTCTTCCATCCGCTGGCGATCAGTCAGGTCCCTCCCATTCCCGGAAATACCGCTGATATTCCCCTGGGAATCCTTAAGCAATGAACTTGTAAATTCATAGGGTATCTGCCTTCCATCTTTGTTGACTACGCTTACCTCTAACCTGGCCGAACCCTCTTTGGCAACTTTAGCCATAGACTCTTTTACCCGCCAGGTATCTTCGGCTGAAAAAAATTCCGGCGAAGTCATAGAAGCTATCTCTTCATCGCTATATCCGGTAACTCTATTCAGCGCCTTATTCCAGTAAATAAACTTGCCTTGCAGATCAAAAACATAAAAGACATCCTGGACAGAATTTATTATTCTTTCAATGGCTGCTTTCGCTTCTTTTAAGGAGTCTTCTGCCTTCTTGCGCTCGGTAATATCAGTAATAACCCCAATCAGCCCGGCTATTGATCCATCAGGGTTCTGATACGTAGCTTTATTAAAAATGACAGCGCGGCAGGCGCCGTCAGCCTGTTGGATACTGGATTCATAGACCTGCCGGCCGGGCTGGCTGAATAATTCCTGATCTTTCTGATGATCCACTTCGGCCAAATCGTTAGGCGAGAGTTCATATACGGATCGGCCGATGATCATTTCTTTTGACCGTCCCAGAAAACGCTCACCAGCCTGGTTACAACCCAGATAGATCCCTTTAGTATCTTTATAGAATACCGGGGTCGGGATAGCTTCCAATAATTGTTGGCTAAAGGCCAATTGATTGGTCAGTTCAGTTTTGGCTTTTTCCAGGTCCGTGACATCTTGTACTATACCGATAAACCCGGCGTGTTGATTATCGGCAGAGATCATGGTTTTGATCTGGACAGAGATCCAGCAGATTTCATTCTTAATATTAATTATTCTAAATTTTAACGAAAATTCCTTATCCTGAGGCAAAGTATTTTCAATGATCTTCAACACTTTCTCACCGTCATCAGGATGGAGCAACCTTCTCCACCTCTTTCCCAGACATTCGTCGAAACTCAGTCCGGAGAGTGAAATGAGTTTTTTATTGACATAAATATTTTCTCTCTGCTTATTCAAAAAGAAAATGCCGACCGGAGACAGATCGCTCAAATTACGGAATCGTTTTTCGCTTTCATGCAGGATCCTTTCTAATTGTTTTCTCTCGGTAATATCCCGGACAAAACTCAAGATATACTTTTGCCCGCCAAGTTCAACGATACTGCTATTTATCTCTACCGGGATAGGGTCCCCTTCTTTAGTCAGATGCTCTGATTCAAAGAGCAGGCTGCCTTCCTGCCGGAGTTTTTCCATTCTCTCCGGCGCTAGAGCCGCATATTCAGGAGAGTCTATTCCAGTCGGCCCAAGAGCCAGTAGTTCCTCGCGGGTGTAATGCAGCATCTGGTAAGCCCGCTGGTTAATTTCGCTGAATTTCGGGCTAACCGGATACTGGGTATGCAGATACACCGCTTCAGCTGAACCTTCGATCAGCGAGCGGAATTTTTGCTCTGAAAGTTCCAATCTTTGCCTGGCCTTTTCATCTTCAGTAACATCGCGAAAAATAACAGCGACTCTATCGTCTACCCGGTAGATTATATTCTGCCTATACTGGTCAGGCTGACCCTCCTGGTAATGGACCAGCGGGACAATTTTTGTCTCCCCTGATTTCCAGCAATCTAGTATAGCTTTATAGACCTCCGTCTTTTCCAGCGCCGGGAAAAACTTGTTGCTATCCTGGCCCAGCACATCGGGCCGTAAAAGATTGTACATTTTTTCCGCGGCCCTGTTCCAATCTCTAACGATCAATTCCCGGCCTTCGTCTTTGACTTCGTATAAAGCAAAACCGTCTCCCATATTATCAAAAATAGACCGGTATTGTTCCTCGAACTCCGCCAATTCCTGGGCCGCTGATTTCTGGGCCAGCCAGACGCCCAGGTTCTGAGCAACGGTTTCCAGGATATGCTGTTCCTCCGGCAGTACAAATGGCTTGTCTTCGCTATAATATACCGTGACTTCACCGGCTTCACGTCCGTTGACAAATAAAGAAGCAGTCAAGCCATATTCAAGATCATCTGAATATTTATTAGTGCTGAAGGTTTCGTCTTCTATGGCTATTAGCGGCACGGCCACTTCCGGATACTTCATGGCCGCCACCAACGCTTCCAGGACAAAATGGATCGTTTGCTCAAGCGTATCGTTTTCTTGCAGCTTTCTGGTAAGCAAGGACAAGCTATTCAATTGGCGCAGATGGTACCGCTGGAGTTGTTCCTGCTCTTTTTGCCGGGTTAGGTCTTGGAAGAGGATCAGGATCCTGGCAGGTTTCTGATCTGGTCCGGTTAGCAGGATCGGTTTAAGCCATACCGGAAATGTGGAATTATTCTGGCGCAGGTATTCCTGCTCGAGAGCAACTCCCTGATGTTGAACTAAATTGGTTTCCTGGATAACCTGGCTCTCCTGCTGGCGCCATTTGGCCGGGGTCAGGTCGCGATGGGTCTTTTGGGTTATTTCCTGGAGGGTAAATCCCAGCCTAGACAGAGCCGCCGGATTGGCCTGGATAATTTTCCCCTGAAGGTCCAGTTCGAGTAACCCGTCGGTCATGGTTTCGGAGATACGCTGCGCTTTCTCTTTTTCATCAACCATTACAGCACCCTGCTAATAAATTCCAAATGATCCCCTGCTGATCCCGATTTATCAGGATCAAACACGCGGGGACAGGCACAAATTATTACAGAGATTACACAGATTTTTATCAGCGACTAGGCTGGTAATCGGTGTAATCTTTTGGAAATCAGTGTAATCATGCTTAGGTTTGAAATTCCTAAGTATCAAGTTAGGTGGCCCCGTTGCTTTTCAACTGGTGGTCAATTCATTTCACCTTTCCAGGGCAGCCCCCATTATTTTTCAGCATACCTTAATTAATTCCCTGTGTCAATTCTTTTATACTTAATGAAACCTCCCCTATTCTATTTAACTGGTTTCATAATTGCATTTAGGACATCTAATTTTGTGGCAGGCGCGACAATAGTCTTTACCGCATTGGGGACAAGCTTTAAAGCATTGACTACAGAGAATATGCAGTTGGTCATCACATACTGCGTAAAATTCCTGGGGATTGAAGCAGGACTCACAAGGCAGGGTATCAAAAGTTTTTATTACCGGATTATAGCTTAAGGGAAAAGACCTATCCATTTTCCGCCTTTTTATCTTTAACCAAAATATCGGGGCCACCACCTCAATCCGGATAAAAGATACCGGCTCGATGTTTATTTCTGTTTTATATTTGCTAAGCAAATCCTTAATTTTCCATTTAAACTCTGTTTCAATGGCCTTGATCTTATTGCTCAGCTTTTCTTTTTCTTCTCTGCTAAGCGCTTTTCTCTCAATAAATTGTTTGGTTTCCGCAATAAGAGTCTGATAATACTCGGCTACCCGCTGGGTATCGCGGTTAAGCCTCCGATTAATACTTTGAATGAAATCCTGTAGTTCCTCTTTTACTATTTTCTGAGCAACAGTAGAAATTACCTTCAGAATTTTATCTTCATCCTGCCTTTCCACATTTTCCAACTGGCCATCCAAGGCGTCAATCAACAGGTCTGACTGTCCCAGGTCCAATCTCCTGGTGGAAAGATTAAATTCGTTGATTAAAACCGGGATAATACCCTCTTGACGTTCGTCGGATAAAGCGGCATACCGGAAATAGGCCAATAAATAGGAGATTGTTTTCTTTTCGTTTCCCTCCACGCTAAATACAGCATTATTAAAGTCAATCTTATCCCTAATCCGCTCCTGCAGTTTATCAATCCGGACAGACGGCGGAGGGATATTTACCACTGAAAACCGTCCCTGATTATTGACAAAAAGCCCTGGCATTTTCTTAAACACCTCGGAATCGAAAGTAATCAATGTTCCGGCTTTTTCGTCACTGGAAAAAGCCAGAGAACTATACTCGTCTAACCCTAAGAAGACGGATAAATTAGCCGGTAATATTACTTCCAGCTGATCATTTTTGCTTTCTACTATTGCGCCGCTATGTTTTAAGATCTTTGCCGTAAAACACAGTAAGCTACTCATACTTCATAATCCTCGCCAAATATCTCCCGATCCAATTCTGCGGATTTAAGGTATTCAGTTTTTGCCTTGATCAATTCAGTCCCCAGGGCTTCAAAACTACTATTTATTTCCCCCTGGCTGCCGCTCCTCAGCCAGATAGCGAAAATTATCTCCTCAAATTCTTTGTCTTCACCAAGATAACCAAGTATTGGCTCGATTTCTCCGATGATCATTTCAAACAGATTAAGCTTATTCTCTAAAATATTAAGCATATAATCTTCCAGGGTGTTTTTTACTGAAAGATTAAAGATGAACACCTCCCGGGTTTGCCCGATACGGTGCAGCCGGCCGATCCGCTGTTCAATACGCAGCGGATTCCAGGGCAAATCAAAATTAATAATAGTGTTGCAGAACTGCAGATTCCGTCCTTCACCGCCTGATTCAGTGGAAAGCAATATCGGGATGTCGCTTTTAAACCGGGTTATGGCTTCATCCTTCTCGCCGGCCTTCATCCCTCCCCGAAACTCGACAAAAGGCAGATTGTTTTTTTCCAATACTGACATCACATACTCCATACTTTTAAGATACTGGGTAAAAATAACTTTTTTCTCAGCCGGATTTTTTAAGAGCAGCTCGCTTAAGGCTTGGCCTTTGGCCAGGTCTTTAATACGGCCAATAATTTCCAAAATATTAGCCACCGAATTACTGTGACTGTGGTTTAATTTTAGTAAAGTATCTTTAAGCGCAAACGGGCTGGAGCCAGCCTCACGCAGCAAGAGTTGAACCATTGGTGTAGATAGCGAATGGGCAGACTCGCGGGCCAGGATGGATATCTGATCATAAACCTGTTTTTCTAACTCGTCTGGTTCCAGCCTTAAAGTAGCAGCATATCTTTTGGGCAGTTTCAAATCAATAACACTGCGGGTATTTCTAATCATTACGTCGCGCAGCAAAGTTTTCAGTTTATCTTTTTGTAACAGGCTGGGCTGAGCTTTCTTTTGCATATATTCCTGACGAAATAACCTTTCAGTTTTAAATTGTCCGGGCTTAAGCAAAGTAATCAGATTAAAAAGCTCAATCAGGTTATTCTGCACCGGGGTAGCCGTCAGGATAAAAATAAAGCGCTTTTTTATTTGGTTCACCAACTGCCAGGCTAAAGTTTTTCGATTTTTCAGATGATGACCCTCGTCTACTACCACTAAATCATAATAATTACTCACTACTTTAGCAAAATTCCTGCTGCCTTTGGCCGTATTGATGGAAGCGATGATAAATCTCTTTTTCCAAAACTTGTCGGGGTCAGCCTGGAAAACCGGATCGTCGGTAGTAACAAATTCCAGGCCAAATTTCTGACTCAGCTCTTCCCGCCACTGGGAAACCAGCGACGTAGGCACAAGAATTAAAATATTTTTAACCATCCCCCGCAGTAAATATTCCTTGAGCAGCATACCGGCTTCAATAGTTTTTCCCAGTCCCACCTCGTCCGCCAGTAAAACCCGTCCATGAAAATATTTCAGCGCTTTTTTCACTGTTTCGATTTGGTACCAGTATTTTTCTATTCCCTTTATTTCCCCCAGACACAAAAGCTCGTTGTTACCACCCTGAATATTAAGATGGTTATATTCTATAAACAACTGACTGTCTTGCAGCGTAGATACACTCTGAAACATTTTTAAGATGGTAGCGGGTTCAATAGCAAGAAATTTAAGCGGAGCGATAATCGTAGGCCTTATTTCAGTTTTTTGCATAATTGGCCGAGTATTTTTTTCAACCTTGACCGGATTCATTGGAAAATTGCTCCCCTAAAATCATTTATTAATCCTTAATCAAGAAACTCCGTTTTTCTGTATTGTAAACCTTTTACTGTCAACTTCGCAAGTTGACACCTGGTGCATACTAACCGATTTTCCACTTCCGAAGTGGGATTTTCCACTTCCGAAGTGGAAAATCGGTTTTTTGAGCAAGTGGATAAAATCGATTATAAACTTCTTGGTTAAAACAATATGCTGCGCCGAAATTGACACCCCGCATAATCTCGCCAAAACGTGTTTTTTTGGTTATGTAGGAAGAATCTTGAGGCGAAGAATTATGGGCAATATACTCTTTTATTGCTTGTTTTGAACCCGCAATAACACAGGCCTCCCCATCACAAAAAACATCCATGCGAGAGGTATAGGCAAAGTATCCGATGACCGTTCTCAGCCCTTGAATTGACAAACATTAGTAGCCTCCTCGTCCACCTACACAATCAGTATAATCAGTATCTGCTGAATTTTTCAGCAGATACTCACATAACAAATAGCATTTCGCGGTATTTCGGCAGATCCCAGTGCTCATCAGCGATGACGCATTCCAGGTCATCGCTGTGCTTACGGATGTGTTCCATGAGCGGTTTCAATTCATTGAAATAAACTTCCGCTTTCTCTTTTCCTTCCAAACTTTTGGCCTTATCCAGTAACTTTACCAGGGATTGGGTGTTTTTCCGCACATAGTAGATCTTATTGGTCACATCGGCCAAGTGTCCTTTCAGATCATCAAAGGCTTTATCATCAATATTTAATCCTATTTTGTCTCTCAGGCGGCTGATCCTTTCCAGGTTTTCCGCTAACTGCCCCTGGTATTCAAAACCAGCCGGGACGACGATGGAATCAACCATCTCCCGCAGGGTATTAGCTTCGATCGTGAGCACGATATTATACATTTCCACCCAGATATTATACCGCGCCATCAATTCATCCTGGCTTAATACTCCCTGTTTTTCAAAGATCTCGATATTCTCCCTGGTCGTAAACGCGGCCAGAGCCTCGGCTGTGGCAGCGACATTAGGCAAGCCGCGCTCGGCTGCTTCACGGACCCATTCAGGAGAATAATTGTTTCCTTCAAACCGGATCTGCTTGTTTTCTTTGGCCACCATGGCAATCACTGAGATCACCGCAGAATCAAGATCTTTGCTCTTCAATTCCCTGGCTATTTCAGCAGCTACATAATTCAAAGAATCAGCAATGATGGTATTAATTACTGTTAATGGCCAGCTGATATTCTGTGACGAACCTACCGCCCTGAATTCAAACTTAGTACCGGTAAAGGCAAACGTCGAGGTCCGGTTACGGTCAGTGGCGTCTTTGTTCACTTTTGGCAAACGGCCTACTCCCAGGTCAATGATATCCTTTTTGCTGACCTTATGCTTGGCCCCGTTTTCAATGGTATCCAGAATATTGGTCAATTGCTCTCCCAGGAACACGGACACGATAGCCGGGGGAGCTTCATTGGCTCCCAGGCGGTGTTCATTACCAGCCGAAGCAATACTGGCCCGCAATAGATCAGCATGCCTGTTTACCGCCCGCAACACGGCGACGAGAATAGCCAAGAACTGCAGGTTGTCCTGCGGGGTCTGCCCCGGATTCAACAAGTTATTGCCTTGATCATCAGCTATTGACCAGTTCACATGCTTGCCGCTGCCGTTTATTCCGGCAAAAGGCTTCTCATGCAGCAGGCAGACCAGATCGTGGCGCAAGGCCACTTTCTTCATTATTTCCATCAGCAACTGGTTATGGTCAGCCGCGATGTTGGATTCTTCAAAAATAGGCGCAAATTCAAACTGGTGTGGAGCTACTTCATTATGCCGGGTAGCTACCGGAATACCCATTTTATAAGCTTCTACGGATACTTCTTCCATATAGTTCAGCACCCGTTCTTTGATTGAGCCGAAGTACTGGTCTTCCAATTGCTGCCCTTTTGGTGAAGAAGCGCCGATCAAGGTGCGGCCAGTGAGTATCAGGTCTGGCCGCAATTTATAGTAATTATGATCGAGCAGGAAATATTCCTGTTCCGGGCCGCAGGTAGAGACAACTTTTTTTACCTCTTTGCGGTTAAACAGTTTGAGCAATTTTATGGCTGCTTTACTGAGGACTTCATCGGAACGCAGTAATGGCAATTTCTTATCCAGGGCATAGCCATGATATGAGACAAAGATGCTGGGAATACATAAGGTTCTGCCTAATTGGGTTTCGCTGATAAAGGCCGGGCTGGACGGGTCCCAGGCAGTATAACCGCGGGCCTCAAACGTACTTCTTATTCCCCCACTGGGGAAGGAACTGGCATCTGGTTCACCTAATATCAACCTGGAGCCGGAAAATTTTTCCGTCACCTGGCCGGCGCCTTGCAGGGAAATAAAACTGTCATGTTTTTCCGCGGTCAAGCCAGTCATAGGTTGGAACCAGTGAGCATAATACACTGCTCCTTTTTCCACAGCCCAGTCTTTCATGGCCCCGGCAATCTCATCAGCTTCATGCACACTGATAGTTATGCCTTCGGCCAGCCAATGCCTAAAGGCGGCCAAGGTTTTTTTACTTACCCGTTTTTGCATGGCCCTGATATTGAAGGTATGGGAACCGAAATAGCCGGAAACTTTTTTTGGTTTTTCTACCTTCCCTAACGGCCGGCTCTCAATTTTATCCATTACTTTCTGTCTGACGCACATCTTTTGTACCTCCACAAGTCGGGTTATCAGGACATCAGGATATAAGAAGATCCGGTACTTCCTGACCTGTCCCCGCGTCTTTGATCCCGATAAATCAGGATCAGCAGGGGATAGTCTGGTTTCCTGATTTCCTGGTATCCGTATTTATTTTTGTATTATACTTTATCGCTGAGTTAAATGCAAGGATTTCTCAGCATAAACCAATAATGGCAATATTCCGCACCAGGCGACTGGTTTCTTTCTGCAGGACCGTTTCTTCTTCCCAGGTTTGCAGGGGCTTGCCGATCCTGCCGATTTCCGTGTTCATTCCTGTGGCTTTTACTTTGGCCCTACCCTGTTCGCGCACTACCAGTGTTCCGGAATATACAAACAGCGTATCATCACCGCCGGGATGGGACCTTGCTTCGTCAGCTTTTTCCGCGATTTTCCGCACCGGTACTGATTCGCCGGTCAATAAGAATTCATCCACACTAAGCGCGCTGGACCAAAGGATAATGGCATCATCTGGTATACGGTCACCTTCGGCCAGGACCAGGATATTTTCACGCACCACTTCCCGGCCGGCGATACGTAACTCTTTCCCCTCCCTGATCGCCAGAGCTCTGGGACTGGAGATATCACGTAAAGCTTCCAGCGCCTGTTCAGTCTTGCGTTCCTGGTAGAGAGTGAGGCCCATCACTACAAAAACAAAACCCAGCAACATGAGCGCTTCCTTGGATATCTCCCAAAAGCAGGTAAATTCATCCACCAGCGACTAACAGCAGGAACATCGGTTCAGTCAATACTTCATAAGCAATCTTCCAGCAACTGCGCCGCTGGCTGGCCGGCAGCTTATTATAGCCTTCTGCCTTTAACCGGGCTTGAGCTTCTTGCGGGGTAAGGCTGGTAATATTTTTGATCTCGCTGTAATTCATAGTTCAGGGGTCCTCTTTCTTGAAATTGTTGGAAAACCAACAATCTCTGATTACACAGATTACGAAGAGAGATTACACAGATTAAATAATGACTATATTACCTTATTTTGCGGTAGCTGAAGGCACAAACCAGCAAAACAAAACTGACTAGAACGATGGTAGCGCCGCTGGGCCAGTCCAGGAAAAAGGAAAGCATGATGCCTATCCAAACAGAAACCACTGCCGCGATCACGGCCACCAGTATGGTCATTTTAAATCCTTTAGCTATTTGCAGCGCGGTCACCGTCGGCAGTATCAGTAATGCGGATACCAGCATTATACCCACTACTTTCATCGCCAACATCACCGTCACAGCAGTCAGGATTACCAGCGCTTTATTGACTGCCTTGGTGTTGATGCCTTCAGCCTGGGCGCACTCTTCATCAAAAGTGACTGCCACCAAGTCCTGATAAAACAAAGCCACCACTATAATTACAGCGGCAGAAAGAGCAATGGACATGGCCACTTCTGTCTTACTAATAGCCAGGATATTGCCAAATAAATAACTGAACAGGTCAATATTAAAGCCTTTGGTAACGCTCACCAACAGGACACCGATGGCAATTCCCAGCGCTGAAACAATACCAATAGCCGCATCACCAAATATGTGCTGGGCCTCGGTCAGTTTCATAATGCCCAAAGAGCTTAGGACTACCAGAGGTAAGGCTACATAGAGAGGCGTGGTGTTAAAGAATAACCCTATAGCCAAACTGCCAAAGGTCACATGCGCCAGGCCATCACCGATCAGAGAAAGGCGGCGCAGTACTAAAAACACGCCCAATACCGCGCATAAGGCAGCTATGAACGAACCGGCAATAACTGCCCGCTGCATAAAGCCGTAACTTAGGAAGTTGAACATGCTCATAGTGAATACCTTGTTTACAGAAGATTATAAAAAACGGAGATCAGGGTATCAGGAGATCAGGTCTTACCTGATACTCTGACCTGTCCCCCTCTTAAGGGGGATAACCGGATCCCCTCTACCTGACCTGTCCCCGCGTCACCTGTCCTCCCGGTCAGTCCCGATCTGATCGGGACTAGGGGGGATTGATCCCAATTTTGTCGGGATCAGCAAGGGATAACTTGATAACCGCAATTCATATCTTAGCTTTTTCCTTTCTCCACATTATGCCGATGACAGATAAGATGTTGCGTATATTCACCAAAATAATCAGTGACCTCCGGAGAGGCGCAAAAATTATCAAATCCGCCGTAAAAGATGACTTTCTTATCCAAATACAGCATTTTTACAGCATATTTTCCAATATTGCCAATATCATGAGTGATCAAGATGATAGTTACTTTCCTTTTCTCATTCAATTCTTTCAATACGGTAAAAAACTTTTCTCTGGTCTCCGGATCCAGGGCTGTAGCAGGCTCATCCAGGAGCAAGAGTTCCGGTTCCCCGACAATCGCCCTGGCCACCAGCGCGCGCTGCTGCTGTCCCCCGGAAAGTTCACCAATAAGCTTGTTTTTAATATTCCTAATCTCGAGCATTGCCAGAGCCTTGTCTATAGCTATTTCATCGGTACGATACATTCGTTTGGGAAATTTTTTCCCCGCTAAAAGGCCAAGGGCTACTACTTCCCTGACCGTCGCCGGGAACAGCGGATTGAAGGAGACTAATTTCTGCGGCAAGTACCCTATTCTTTGCCACGCGGTAAATTTTTCCTGCCTGGTTCCCAGAATAGTTATTTCACCCTGACTTGGCTTGATCAACCCAAGTATAGTCCTGACCAAGGTAGTTTTCCCGGAACCATTAGGCCCCACCAAGCCGATATAATCTCCCGGCGGCACAGTAAAAGAGATACTGCTCAATACCTCGCTGACCTGGTACTTGACTGTAACTTGATCTATGGTTAAAGAAGTTACTGACATAGCAATCCTTTTTTTAGATTTTCCAGGTTAGCTTTCATGATCTCAATAAAACTCACCCCGCGGTCTAATTCTTTCCTGGTCAGGTTATGCGCTGCCGATAGCTTTAGTAGCTGTGCTCCGGTCTCCTGAGCCAGGACCTCTGCCACCCGCGGAGAAATAAGCTCTTCATAAAAAATATATTTCACTTTATATTGTTTGATCGTATCAACCAATTCAGCCAGGTTCCTGGGAGTTGGCTCCGCCTCAGGGGAAAAACCTTTATAAGCAGCTATATAGCGCAGGCGATACCGCTGGGCCAGATAGCCAAAGGCAAAATGCCCGCCATGGATCAGAACTTTGTTCTGACAACCAACCAATGTTTTCTGGTACTCAGCATCAAGGTCGGTCAGCATTTTATTGTATTGCTTAGCGGTAGCCAGATAAAAAAACTTGTTGGCTACATCTTTGGCGATGAAAGCATCCCGAATGCGGTTAACCATCGCCAGGGCCTTGCTAAAATCCAGCCAGGTGTGCGGGTCTTTGGCCGTGAAATACTCGCCAGCCTCCACTACTAATAGTTTATTACTATCCACACCCCGCACAAACTTCTCCGCCCATGGTTCCATGAGCTTGCTGGTATAGATAAAGATTTCAGCGCCAGACACTTTTAGGACGTCGCCGGCGCTGGGTTCATAACTATGGGCCTCAATGCCCGGCGGGAGGAGCAGGGTCACAGCGACTTTATCTTGCCCAATATTGCGGGCAAAATCATAGAGCGGAAATAAAGTGGTAACAACGGTAAGTTTTTTTTCTGCGGCAGGTAGGGTGGAATTCAAGAGGAGTATTAAAAAAAATAAAAAAGCGCTTTTTTTTGACACCTTGACCCTCTTTTTTGGTAATAGTTCAGCTCTGGGAAGACCGCGACGAGTTGTCAGGGCGAATAAACGCTGAACTATTACCTTTTTTGACACTTTAACCCTTAGTCAAACCCCAATTCGTTGAACAAGGCGCCTGAAGAATGCAAATATTTTGCCTGGTTAATCTCATCAACCCAATTATCTTTAACCCTGACTTTAAATAACAACAAGGCTATCTTAAAAATATGTTTCATATTGAATTTTACCCCATTGATATACCTAAAAGCAAGAGAAAAATTATTACCTATATTTAGTCACACGTGTCCGGTTAAAAATATGTTCCTGACTATACAACTGAAAATGGTTGGGCCTTAAAACCCAACCATAACAGATACTCCCTGTTTCCTCAACTAATTTTCCCAGACGGCTTACAACTTCTTCCCGGTCTGCTTTATCAGCAAAGAGGCTCCCCCGGTGACCCAGCCTGCGTAGGTTGATACCTGGTTACTCTCAATAGATTGACTGGATACCCAGGATGTCCCCTTTACCCAAAGTCCGCTTCAAAGTCTCACCCGCAGAAGCATATCCATACATGGTCAGGTATTTGTCCCGGCTGTTGTAAAGGTCACTTAAACCAAATATATGTCCGTGTTCATGAGTAGCCACATCAGGCAAATCAAAGGGTCCGGTACCACCACCTGGTACGTAATCTTCATTAGCAACAGAATATAGAGTCCAGGATACAGCATCGCTATAAACCTGGTCGAATTCCACTGTTTCTCTAGTACGCCTTTTATAAACATTTGGTCATTTTCTCTTTAAGCCGTTTCAAAAACAGCTCCCTCTGTTTAGGGGAGAATACCTGTGCCAAGACAAACCCTAAATCAAACTCATTTTTTAATTCCAAGCACTTTGACTCGAGCAGATTTCTAAAATCCCAATTTTCAGATCCCAACTTATTATAGTAATTCTAAAAATGTATTCTTTACCCGTTGGTCTGACATCATCCAGTTAATAATAGTCACGCCTGACACCACGATTATTTTTCAGGGAGCTTAAGCCTGAGCTAGGGGTTCTATTTTGGAAAGCAGAGTTCCCGGTAATTGCAGAAACCACATATTTTCAGGTTGCCGGTCATGGCAAATTCCTTTTTCTCTTTCGGGATATTCTGTTCGATGCTTTTAAGCGCTGCGTACATCTCACTGGTTTCTGTTTTGACCGTATCAGTGAACGCCGCAATATCCGGCACGCTTACTTTTATGGAAATCTCCGCATACTGCGGCAGGAGGTAGGCAGTCACCGGGAATATCCTTGACGGCTCGCGGCCGAAATTATTGGCGGCCCAGGTAGAGTAGCCGATAAGCTGTTTTGCATGCTTTTTTTCGTCGGGTTTGCCGGTTTTCCAATCCAGGATGAAAATATCGCTGTCAACCGGGAAAAGGAAATCCACTTTACAGTAGGCTTTCATGCCGTCTATCCTGGTTTCTCCGTATCCCGGAGGTTCGATTATCCAGCCGGTTTTGTTTGTTATGGCTTTTTCCATTATCCAGCGGCATCTATCGCTGCCGATAAAGTTATTAAGCCCTGACTTCACGCTTTCATAAATCCGGTCAGTATCGATCTTCTCAAGCTGTTGGTAATAGACCTCGGCAAAAGTTTTGGCGTCGCAGTATTCAACCGTTTTCTGGCGCGCGTAATCTAAGAACTTTTCGCTGTTGACCGGCTTCTCGCTTTTCAAAAGCCTTTCCAGCAGCGCCTTGATGGTGTCGTGAATGATATTGCCTGTCTCCAGAGCCGTCGAAGTCATAGATTTTAAAGCGCTAATTTTTGAGCGCGGATACTCGGTATCGTATTTGCCGTAATAGTCGAAATAATACTGCCTCTGGCACAGCTTGAACTTGTCGTAACGCGATACTGACCAGCCCAGTATGTCCGAGTAATCGTAGCGTTTGATGTCGTTTAGTTTCTCATTCATATTTTATTCACCCCCTGTTCGTTGCCATAAGTCTTTAAAGATACTCCACTCATTATTTGATTATGTATTATTTAAGCCAGGCACCGAACTTATATTCTGATAGTTTAGATCTACCCCCAAGTCCCCCAAGGCAATATAAAATCGCTTAATAACTGGATCGCCTTTGATATCTTTGGATCTGATCGGTCTGACCAGATGAATATCATCCAGCGATCGACAACGGCTGAGCGCTACATAAACCTGCCCGTAATCAAATGCCCCTTCGCCAAGATCAACGCGAACATTCTCAAACGTCTTCCCCTGACTCTTATGGATCGTCACGGCCCAGGCCAACATCAAGGGATATTGGACATACCTCCCTGTCCTAGACGGAACAATCTGGTCTTGCCCTTCATCATACTTGTACTGAAATGCATCCCAGGTGACCCTCTGGACATCATAAACAGTCTGACTATAGCGATCTTGTATTTCTACCCTTATCATGACCTCGCTCAGCTCGACCACTTTTCCCAAAGTCCCGTTAACCCAGTGTTTCTTTTCATCATTCTTGGTAAACATAACCTGGGCGCCAACCTTTAGGATCAAGTTCAGCAGTGCCGGCAGCTTCTCATCTTCCAAGGCAAATTTTCCAGAAACCTCACCAGTAAAAGCAACCGGAAACCCTGGAAGTCTCTGCAAATGATCGTCATTAATCCGATCCGCCACTTTATTGGTGCAAGTCAATGTTATAATCAGCTATATATATATTCCTAATTTCCGGGCAAGTGCATCGGGGTCACCTATTACTCCCTGATACTAAAACCCTGTAAAGCCTGCCGAAACTCTGTTTATTTGCTTTCTAAACAGTAAACAGTTTCGCGCGGCTAATTGCAATATTCAGATCTCTGATGGGTTTTAAGCCGCTGGCGACAGCCTGCTCTATGGTTTTATCATAAGCAGTCTTGGATACGTGCAGAATCGGTTCGCTCAACAGGTATTTTGCTCCTGGTTTTAATAATGAAACTATCTCTTTAAAGAATGGAGCTTGATCCGGGACCTCATGGGCCATCCAGAATGAAAGCGCAAAATCCACCTGGCCGTTATAGTGTATGCCGGTCGTAGTTGCCAGGTGCACGCTTAGCCATTTAGCCACCTGCTTTTTTTGCGCCCGCTTTAGCACAATATTCAACGATTTTTCCTGCAGATCAACAGCAATGACCTGGCCGTTTATACCGGTCATTTTCGCCAGAGCGCTAGAAAAGTAACCAAACCCGCAGCCAATGTCCATTACGTTATCACCCGGCTTTATCAGGCCCGCGAACATCTTCTCCGGCTGATGGATTAAACGCCGCAAAGGATTATCAAAGCTGTAGGTTAGCCACCAGGGACACACTTTTCTATTTATCCCTTGGCCAAATAACATCAAGTTTCCTTTCTAGGTTCAATTTTGAAAATTCCACTGAAACCAATTTTACTGCATACACTTTAAGACCGGCAAAGTGATCCGGATCAGTTGTTCTATATTGATTGCGCACAGCTTTAGATTACGGAGTCAATTTTGTATCAAAGCCCGGTCTTATCGCTTTTTTTGCTTCCATAATGACGTTGATAATGCCTTTCCAGATGATTTTCCAAATCTATCGTCCGCACCGAAAACAGCTGCGGGCCAACTAATACCTCCCTGGGCAAACCCAGACCGAATTGCGCTAAAAAACCCTGCGCATCCGGGACCAGCAAACCGCCACAACATTTCTCTTGCAACCGGGAATCAGTGACCATCCGCCTGCGATCCAGTAATAATATTCTATATTTAAGTATAGGAATTTCAATCCTATACTTGATTACACGGATTTCCAAAAGATTACACCGATTACCAGCCTAGTCGCTGATAAAAATCTGTGTAATCTTCGTAATAATCGGTGTAATCAGTTAGCGGAACGAAGTGGAGC
>JACRDM010000007.1 GCA_016218565.1 Elusimicrobiota bacterium
CACCCCATAAACTAGAAATGAGTATATTAGTATCAAGCACCACTTTTATCGGTTGGTCTATCATCATTTTTTACCGGCACGGGAACGTTTGATTAATTTCTCAACATCTTTAGCTGTATAACCAGCGTGTTCCGCAGCCTGACGAAGACGGTTCCAGAGCGGTGTTATACTGACTGCAAAATCGGCTTCGCTGATGGTGCGCAAAAACGCCACAGGATGACCGCGACGCATTACTATAATCGGACCATGTTTCCTGCTTAATTCAAGTATCTTGTTTGTCTCAAGTTTGAGTTCTCTAACGTTAGCAAACTGCATATCTTCCCTCCATATTGTGTTACTTTTGTGTTACATTATAATTACAGCTGATCAACAACTGATTGTCAACCCAAGAATTTCTTTTTAAAGAATTCCTTTTTAATTCTAACAAACTCACCGCAGAGGAATTAGCGGCAATTAAATTACACCCCGCCAAAGGAGAGGAAATAATCGCACCAGCGGCATTTTTTAGCTCCCATCAGGCCAACCGTAAGGCATCCTCATGAGCGTTTTGACGGACGCGGGTATCCGGATGGGCTCAATAATGGGAATATCCCCCTTCTGGCCAGAATTATTGCTGTTGCTGACACCTATGACGCGATGACCAGCGAACGCCCCTACCGCCCGGCGCTTAGCGCTGAGATCGCCTAGCGGAAATAAAAAGATGCGCCGGCTCACAATTCGACCCGGAGATCGTAAAAGCCTTCCTGGAATTAGATCATACCATATAAGGAAACAATGTTGCCAGACAGCCAAAGATTTCCTTTACAAATCAACTATAAATAAGTATAATCTTATTATGATTTCAGAAAAAGAAAAGAAAATAATACAGGATTTCTCCGCAAAATATCAGGTAAAACGCGTTTAGAACGTACAACCTAAGCCTAATCGGTTTTTTTAAATTATGAGGGAACTGAGGATTAGTCATGGAAATAGCCAAGACAGCGCAGCAGGCCATAAATGAGTTCCAAAGACTACTGATTGCGAAGGAAAAAGATAAAATCACCGCCATAATTTTGTATGGTTCAATCATTCACCGCAGATATCATTCTATAAACAGTGACATAGATATTCTAATAACAGCCAGAGAAAAAAGCATTGATGAAGACGTTTTGGAATTAGAAACAGCTGTCAGTCTAAAATACGGAGTGGTAATTTCAGCTTTAGTTACTACTGAAAACGAATTACGAAAAGCTCATTTAGACGGCTATCAATTTCCCAAAGAAATACTGAAGGGCAGGGTCATTTATGAACGCATTAAGGGAAGAGTTAAAGCTGGCTTTCGAAATGCTTAGTGACGCGCAATTAATGTATAAAGAAAACCGCCTAAAATCCTGTGTTAATCGAGCCTATTACGCTATGTTTCATGCTACTAAAGCAATCTTACTATCTCAAAACATGGATTGCCAATCCCATGCCGGAGCATTGCAAAGATTTGGAGAAAGAGTTGTCAAAAAAGGTCTTATAGAAAAGAAATTTGCCAAGAGTCTCCATAGAGCTTATCGCTTAAGGGAAAAGAGCGATTATTCACCAGCTTTTAAAATAGAGCTATCGGAAGTAACGAAGCTTATAAATGAAACGGAAGAATAAAAAATAAAGGTCCCCGAACCTGCCATGAGAAATATCATCGAGTTTATTAGAGCGAAAACAACGATTGTCGTCCCTCTAGAGATAGCTGATAATATTTGTCGGGACAAAGATGATCAGATGGTACTTGGCACAGCCTTAGCGGCAGAGACTGAAGTAATAATAACGGGGGACAAAGATCTTATAGTATTAAAACATTATAAACATATAAAGATAGTTACGCCGAGAGATTTCTGGAGTCTGCTCAAGAACAGAAGGTAGCTAAGAGCAGCCCCCACCTTACCGCCCGGATCAAAAAAACTTAAACAAATTGCTTGACAAGGATAATTAATTCGGATAAAATTCCCATATGAAGATCAGAAAAAGGTTATTTGAACTAAATCTCCCGCCGCAAAAATCCGCTTTTTTATGGGGGCCGCGAAAAGTCGGCAAAACCTACTGGATTACTCACACTCTAAAAAACGCTACGGTTATAGATTTACTAAAAACTGATACTTTGGCCGAGTATATTTCCCGGCCGGCATTATTGCGTGAACGTTATCAAAATTATAATGGTTTTATTGTCATAGATGAAGTGCAAAAAGCCCCGCAGTTATTGGATGAGGTTCACTGGCTTATTGAAAATAAAGGATTATCCTTTTTGCTTACCGGATCCAGCGCGCGAAAATTACGCCGCGGCCACGCTAATCTGTTAGGCGGCAGAGCCTGGCGAAAAACTATGGCGCCGCTATCATATATGGAGGTAACAGATTTTGACCTGGAAAAAGTCATGGTTTCAGGATTATTGCCGCCGCATTATTTATCGATCAATCCTATAGAAGAACTCCGCGCCTATGTTGCCGATTATCTAAAAGAAGAAATCATTACTGAAGCTCTTACCCAAAACATACCGGCTTTCAGCGAATTCCTGCGCGTGGCCGCGATAACGTCCAGCGAGCTTATAAATTATGTCAATATTGCCAGAGAAACCGGTGTTTCTCATAAAGTAATACGCACCTATTTTGATATTCTTGAAGATACGTATCTTGGGTTTCGCCTGCCCCCGTGGAAAAAATCAAAAAACCGACGGATGATTACCACTGAAAAATTCTATTTATTCGATGTCGGCGTTGCCAGTTATCTATCTCGTAGACAACCACTCATAGGCAGTCCTGAATTCGGTAAAGCCTTCGAACATTACATCCTGATGGAATTAAAAGCTTATCAAACCTACAGAAATCCCGATCTGCCGATAACTTTTTGGCGGACCAGCACAGGGAGAGAGGTGGATTTTATTCTGGGAGAGAAAGAACTTGCTATTGAGATCAAAAGTTCTGCTCGCGTACATGAGGGAGATATCCGCTCACTTCAAGCCCTAATGGAAGATGGGCCAATAAAAAGGCGCTGCCTTGTCTGCTTGGAAAAACAACCGCGTACTTTGACTAACAATATCCAAATTCTGCCTTGGCAGATGTTTATTGAACAGCTATGGGACAACGAACTATTATAAAATCTCACAAAAGAGCGAATTCGAAATATAAGGGGCATTAAAGCAGGTTAAATAAACCTGGAAAACTTACCGACGAGGAACATGAAATTATCAAGCTTCATTCAGTTAAAGGGGAAGAAATAATCGCGCCAGTGGCCTTTTTAGCTCCCATCAGGCCAACCGTGAGACATCCTCATGAGCGTTTTAACGGACGGGGATATCCGGATGGGCTCAATAATGGGAAAATCCCCCTTTTGGCCAGAATTATTGCCGTAGCTGATAACTACCAGCGAACGCCCCTACCGTCCGGCGCTTAGCACTGAGATAGCCTTAGCAGAAATAAAAAGATGCGCCGGATCGCAATTCGACCCGGAGATAGCGCGCCCCGTTAGAAAGAACAGGACTTTTTCTAATGGGGTGCAAGCCTTCCTGGAATTAGATCACACGATATAGCTGAAAAACCGCAATTTATATTACTCTCTTGTATCTGGATTCCGGCTTAAAACATGCCGGATGACAGGCTATGGTAATATGCTTTAGTCAACCAACATTTCCTTTATTATGGATTTTATATTATCAATTGTAGAAATATCTATTCTCCCTAATTTCTTAATCATTCTCCTTTTATCTACCGTGCGGATTTGATCCATTACTACCCAACCGCGTTTGCCGCCAAACTTAACAGAAACTCGGGTGGGATAAGGATGCGACTTTGTAGTCATAGGAGCAATGATTACAGTAGTAATGTTATCGTTCATCTCATTTGGCGAGATAATCACACATGGCCTGGATTTTTTGATCTCACAACCAATAGTAGGGTCAAGAAAGATTAGAAAAACATCATATTGTTTTATTTCCACTCCCACTCCTTCAGATCAAAATCAAGACAATCTTCAATGATAAGCCGATCATCTTTATTTTCCCGCATCTTTTTAAAAACTTGCTCCCAACCTTTTCTGGGTTCTTCCTGGTAAGGTTTAATAATAATACTCTTTCCTCTGGTTTCCAGTCTGACCATTTCTTTAATATGACACTGTTCTAATATTATCTTTGGGATTCTAATCCCCTTGGAATTACCTATCGCAATAACTGAAGCTTTCATTTTTATCACCTCTGAAGTAATTATAATGTAATTACATTATTTTGTCAAGAAAAATGTCATATTCAGGGAGATTCTTAAACAGCCCGGCAAGCTAAGAGACGAAAAATTTACTGCACCCCGGATAAAAGGGGAAGAAATAATCATGCCCGTGGCATTTTTAGCCCCGATTAGGCCAACGATAAGGCATCATCATGAAAGGTTTGACGGACGGGGATACCCGGATGGGCTCAAAGGCGAGGATATCCTGTATCTTTCCAGGATCGTCGCTATCGCTGACACCTATGACAGCCATGACCAGCGAACGCCCCTACCGACCGGCGCTTAGCACAGAAATGGCCTTGGCGGAAATAAAAAGATGCGCCGGATCACAATTCGACCCGGAGATAGCGCCCCCCGTTAGAAAGAACAGGACTTTTTCTAATGGGGTAAAAGCTTTCCTGGAATTAGATCATACCATCTGCAAAACAATGATTTTATAGATTCTCGATTAAAGTCCTCAGAAATTACTGTGGATTCCGGCTTAAAACATGCCGGAATGACAGACTGTTGTCATAACCGCAGGTAGTAAGCGGGCATCCAGCGTTTGATATATCTGGATTCCCGCTTAAAATCCGCGGGAATGATAACAACAGACATCACTAAAAGTAATTTTTACTCATTGACTACATCCTTCTCTCCTGCTATAATTATACTATGAAAAGGAAGGTGAAATTATGAATAAAGTTATGATCGAGATTGATGCTAAACAAATTGAAACAGCAATAGAGCGTTTGGACATTCCTGAAAAACTGAGGCTTGTTCGAAAATTGGAACGAGCCACCAGGGAAGCACGATGGAACGGACTTACTGCCAGGATTCGTCAACGGCTGAAGAAATATCCTTTGTCGGGCAAACAAATATCCTGTCTTGCGGAAAATAAGTAATATGAACGAAATTTTCAGGATTACGGTTGATACAAATGTGTTTGTAAGCATGCTGTTAGGCAGTAAAAATTGTCGGCGCATATATAAAGTTTTTGTTAAGGGTAAATTGGACCTCGTAATTTCTGATGAGCTTTTTAATGAAATAAGTGATGTCCTTAAACGTGACGCTTTTTCTAAAATTGTGGCGACCCAGGATTTAAAAGAACTAAAAGATTTACTTAAAAGTGACGCTGAATGGGTTAAACTAAAACACTGTCTCACCAGCTGTCGAGATCCAAAAGACAATATAATATTAGAAACAGCGCTAAGCGGCAAAGTGGATTTTATTGTGAGTGGAGACAAAGACCTTTTAGATTTAAAGCAATTTCATAAGATACCCATCGTAACCCCAAAACAATTTTCAGAGGCGCTCTCCAGTCTTTCCGGTGATCAGGCATCATCATGAGCGTTTTGACGGACGGGGATATCCGGATGGGCTCAATAATGGGAAAATCCCCCTTCTGGCCAGAGTTATTGCCGTCGCTGACACCTATGACGCGATGACCAGCGAACGCCCCTACCGTCCGGCGCTTAGCACTGAGATAGCCTTAGCAGAAATAAAAAGATGCTCCGGGACGCAATTTGACCCGGAGATAGCGCGCCCCGTTAGAAAGAACAGTACTTTTTCTAATGGGGTGCAAGCCTTCCTGGAATTAGATTACGTCATCTAATTGCAAAACAATGATTTTATAGATTCCCGATTAAAGTCCTCAGAAATTACGCCGCGGGACTGTGGGTTCCGGCTTAAAACATGTCGGAATGACAAGCTATCGTTAGACCCGCATGAGTAAGCGGGTATCCAGCACGGAATATCTTAGGTTCCCGATAAAAGCTCTCGGGAATGACAAAAAGTCTCAAAAATTACTTGACAAAATTCATATATTGTATTACAATTTGTATTACAGGAGGTAGTAACGATGATTATGATTAGATCTAGCCAAGCAAAAAAAGAAATCATCAGCGCCAGGTGTAATATTCAAGCCAAGGAGATATTAAATCTCTTGAGCCGATCAGAGAATCTTTCCAGGTCAGAAATTATAGCAAAAAGTATCCTTGAATATTATCAGAGGCATTTCCCTGACAAATCCTTGCGGGAAAAAGAAAAAAAACTGTTTGGCAGATACGGCAGCAGGAAAGGTGATTTATCCATAAACAGAAAACACTACCTAAAGGAGATACTGGGTGGAAAACATAGCCATAGTTGATGCCGGCCCTCTGATTGCCTTGTTCGACAAATCTGATAAATATTACCAAAAGGCCAAACGAAGGCTTGAGGAGTACCGCCAAAATGACCAGGGAAAACTTATTACAGCCTGGCCAATAGTCACAGAGGTTAGCTACATATTAAAAGAGCGCGTTCATTTTCAAGCCCAGATAGACCTTTTAGAATGGATCATCCTTGGCGGCTTAGAGATATTTGATCTAAAAAAGGAACTTCTCCCCCGGGTAATAGAATTACAAATAAAATATTCTAATCTACCCATGGATTTTGCCGATGCTACTCTGATAATTATAGCTGAAGAACTGAATATAAATAAAGTTTTTTCTATTGATAAAGACTTTGCCATATACCGCGTCTCTGGCCGAAAACATCTTGAAAATCTAATGAAATAAGTTAGTCCTCGCTTTACTCGGAACTACCTTCCATAGGAGCTTTGCCTCTCTGGCGTTAGGGGAAGAAATAATCATGCCCGTGGCATTTTTAGCCCCGCTCAGGCCAACCGTGAGGCATCATCATGAGCGTTTTGACGGACACGGGTATCCTGATGGGCTCGATAATGGGAAAATCCCCCTTTTGGCCAGAATTATTGCCGTCGCTGACACCTATGACGCGATGACCAGCGAACGCCCCTACCGTCCGGCGCTTAGCACTGAGATGGCCTTAGCAGAAATAAAAAGATGCGCCGGATCGCAATTCGACCCGCAGATCGTGCAAGCCTTCCTGGAATTAGAGCATACCATCTAATTGTAATTGACCCCGCCTCGGCGATAAAAAATATATATATCATTTGACTTGACGGATAACGTAAATATGTCTATAATTATTAAAGAATACCTAAATAAGTAAGGAATTATGAAAATGGTTCAAATATTATTAAAAAACAATACTTATAGTGGTAAATACGTAGCTTTTAAAAATTACAATGATCTGACTGTGATTGCAGATGGGATAACTCCCTCAGAAGTCTACGCAAAAGCATTGCAAAAAGGATATGACGAACCCGTTATTACCTATATTCCCTTTAAGAATATGGTGCAAATTTACTAATGGAACTATTGAATCTGCCTTTTACAAAATTCAATCCTGATGATATGCCTAGGCCGTGGCTGCCTATCACTATTAAAAATCCTCACACGAATAAGAAGATAAGGGATGTTCATTAAAGTATTAAAGAATTGGCTCGGCGTTGTTTCCTGATTTACTTTTGAGGCTAAGAGGCTGATGGATTTTATTCATCATCCTTTATTTTTTTATCATCTTCATCACATCCCTTTCACGCTTGCCTGGGGCCTCCCCCACCAAAGCGTTGGCGGGCGCGGCGCTTATTTCGCTGTCGCTAATGCTCCGTCGTTGGGTCGTCTGACGACGCCCGTCTCCGCTTTTGCTCTGCCGTGTTTTTCTCTTCTCGCCACGTTCGGAAAAGTTGCTGCTGTCGTTAGTATCCCCGGATCGGGGAGCGACTTTGGTCCTACTACCGCACCACTTGCGCTTTTTAAGTGGTGCTGCATACTATCTCCAGCAGCAGCTTTTCCGTACGTGGCGAGAACGATTAAACACCGCAGAACAACAACCAACTGTGAATTTCGCAAATTGACAGTTAGGTTCACTAAAGCGGGGACGGCCTGCCCGCCGACGTTCCAGTGGTGGAAGCTTGTTGGCGGGGCGTCGAACGACGACCCAACGACCCCGATGTTTTTTATCGGGGGCGAAACGAGCCCCGGCGAGCGTAATGAAAGAGGGTGATGAGATGATAAAAAAAGGCTGATGAATAAAATTCACCAGCCTTTTAGCTTCAAAAGGAAATCAGGAAACAACGCCGAGTCAATTCTTTAATACTTTAATGAACGTCCCTTGCCTTTTTATTATTAGATGTTTATCGTAAGGAAAAACAAAAGAGCCGTTCGTGGTTGGTTGTTGATCGAATCTGCGTAATCTGTATTTTGAATCCGCGGAATCGTTTTCAAAAAAAAGAGCTTGACAAGAAGAGATAAAAAGCGTATATAAGTAAGTAATTAAAAGAGTTTAACGTTAATTGACACAAAACGTGAGATTAACCCGTGTTTTTTTCACGTTTTTTGTTTTGATAAACACGTATAGAACTCTGAACTCCAACACAGGGGGTAGTAAATATGATCGATAAAATACCTCATGAACATAGAGTTCTAACCATTAAGGAAGTAGCCAATGTACTAAAGGTCAGTGTTCAGACGGTAAAGAACTACATTTACCAGGGCAAGATCAAGTCTTTTAAGACACCGGGCGGGCAACACCGTATCCTGGAATCAGAAATGAACAAGAAACTTGATCCTTCGTTCGTAAACCGGGATATGGAAACAGCAGGGGTGGAGCTTAAAGGTAATGACTTGAAGGAATTGATGGATGTAAGCGCGCTGATTGTCAGGGCTATAGTGCGCGCTATTGAAGGCAAAGAGATCCCGCTTTTTCTGGGACACAGCATCAGGGTGGCAAAGTTGTGCAAGCAGATAGGCTGGGACATGGGTTTTAAGGATGAGAAAATCGATTTGCTGAATATGGCCGGACTGCTGCACGATATCGGCAAATTGAACGTAGATGATGCTATCTTAAGCAAGACTGAGAAACTGACCAGAGATGAATACAAGGAATTGAAAAGGCACCCGCAATTTGGCTCGGAAATGGTCGAGGATGTAGAGTACCTGCAAATATTTAGCCCCATCATCAAGCATCACCATGAATGGTATAATGGGATGGGATACCCGGAAGGGTTGAAGGAAGGCGCTATACCGCTGAACGCGCAAATAGTTGGTCTGGTTGAGGCTTTTGATGTCATCAGGTGCAAGAATAAAGCCAAAGGGAAAAAAAATATACAGGATAGTATCGACGAGATAAAGAAATTTGAAAACATCCAGTTTGCGTCAAACTTAGTCGGTGTTTTGGAAAATGTAGCAAAAAAAGAAATACAGCAATGTTAAAATATCGTTTAATATCGTATAGTAATGATTATTATTGAAAATAAATCTTGACAAAAATACGATATTGTGTTAACTTTAGATTGTTAAGGCTTACCATCAATGGAGGCTAGTCATGGAAAACGCGGCTGGTGAACGCAGAAGGCAGGAACGCAGATCTAATGGGATACCCAAGGATGAAGTAGAAATATTGCACGCCTATCGCAAAGCCAAATCTCTTAAATATGCTGATATTAATATCGCTATACAGGAAGGGATTCGGGTAAAACTCTGGTTGACGGAAAAGATGAAATAGTTTGAAGACAGTTGTATATGGTAAGTGGTAGAGTGGTAAAGGCTGAAAGACGGTTGGCGGTTCCCGCCCAGCAAACGTTGGCGGGCAGGCGCAGTCAGCGGTTCGCGGCGAAGGCAAATTGGTTCGTCGTTCGTGGTTGATCGGAAAATGCAAAAACAGTAGAACAGACCTAAATTATCAAAAAATATTATAACTTAGTTCGATAATTGGGGACGTTAGTTAACACGTAAACGTGAGATTAACCAACTGTTAATCTCACGTGTTTATTTTATCGAAAAAAGATTAAAGAAAGGATTAGGTTTATGAAAAAATTATTAGTAATATCCATTTGCTTGTCGCTACTGTTGATTTCATCGGCGCAATTGAGCTGGGCCTCAGTTGCTTTTGTTGGCGATATCGCTAACTCTACAGCCGGACTCGGGGATTTTAGCGGGGAGCTTTCCTACAGTTTTACTAATGCAACCCTGGCTACTTTGATCCTTTCACTGAAAAATACCAGCTCATCTGATAATAGCGGCTATTTAACAGCCTTTGCTTTTAACAATCCTCATAATTACATTACCGGTGGTTGCCTGAGCGCAACTGATGCAGATTTTAATCTTATTGGTGGGCCAGCTTTTAATAATGGTATTAAAGGGCAGCCCTTTGGACATTTTGACCTTGGCGCCAGCACGGGCGATAGTTTCCTGTGTGGGGGAAACCCAAATACAGGAATTCCGGTAGGGGTGACGGAGACGTTTACTTTCAACTTGACCGGTACTAGTCTCAATACTTTGAATGAGATAAGTTTCATAGCAGAGTTATCCAATACTAATAATAGGCACAATCCCAGGTTTTTTGTGGCTCGTTTCCGTGGCTTTGCTGATGAGGGCAGCGATAAAGTGCCAGGAACTGTTCCCCCGGTTCCGGAACCTGGGACAATGATTTTGTTTGGCAGTGGTATCTTTGGCCTGCTGGCTACTTCGTTCAGGAAATTCTTCCGGCAGATCAAAAGAGGCATGGATATAATGATGGCTGGCTTGGCTATAGTATTGACCGCGCCATTGTGGTTAGTGATAGCCATAGCTATCAAGCTGACCTCTAAAGGGCCGGTGTTCTTCAATCAGGAAAGAGTAGGAGAAAACAAACGCTACAGCGAGAGACGAAAAGAGAACCGGGACACTGATCGCAGAGTCGGTCAAAGCTTTGGGCGTTCCTTTACCATGTATAAATTCCGGACCATGAAAATAGATGCAGAAAAAGAGACCGGCGCTATCTGGGCGCAGAAAAATGATCCCAGGATCACAACGCTAGGCAGATTCTTACGGAAGACCCATTTGGATGAACTGCCGCAGTTGATCATTGTGCTAAATGGTGAAATGAGCATTATCGGGCCGCGGCCGGAAAGAGCCCAGATCATACCTGCCTTGAACAAAGCAATTAAAAAATATAACAAACGACTGAGAGTGAAGCCTGGTATTACCGGCTTGGCGCAAGTCAGGCAGCATTATGATTCTACTCTTGATGATGTGAAGAAGAAGATCCACTACGATTTACTCTATATTCAGAAGATGTGTTTACTGATGGATTTGCGTATTATCTGGAGCACGTGCATAGTAATGTTAACAGGAAAAAGTGCGAAATAAGACACTAATTGATGTTTTTGTAGCTATAATTATGTCAAAAAAGAAAGGTGGTGATGAGAGATGAAAAGAGTTGTATGCTTAACACTCTTGTTTTTATTTGCGGTAGCTTCAGCGTATGCTTTTACGTACCCTTTTGACTCCATGGGCTGGGTTAATCCAAATTACAACGGGAGTTGGGATTCCGCGACATTGACAGGAACGGCGCGGTATTATTTCTACTTTGATAGTCCGGATAATCCTGTTGTAGGAGATGTCAAAGTAACAGATTTGGCTCTACAATTTGAAGGAGATATTTTCGACTTGAGTCAGCTTGATGAATCTGATTTCAACATGATTAAGCCAGCCGGATGGTCTTCTTATCTGTTTTCTGATGGCACGGATATCAAATGGGGAATTACGGGTGGGGCAGCAGTTTATTCTGCTGATGACCCTCTCATTTTGGACGTAAATTATGCTCTCTTGAGCGCTGGACGATATTCTTCCGGCAATAACACCTATGCTGGAGAATCAGATACATGGGCCTGGAACGAGGCGCAGGGAGCTAATACCTCCTGGAGTAATAAGTATGTCCTTAATGGAAAAATTCAGATCTGGAATCCAACAACGCGGCAATGGTCCTGGAAAGATGCAGCCAGTGGTGGCTCTACCGCTCCGATACCTGAACCGGGAAGCCTGATGCTGTTAGGGACAGGATTGTTGGGAATGATTGGTTACAGCAAAGTAAGATTTGGCAAGAAAGCGTAAGATTTAGAAAAAATTAGTGGATGAAAATGAGGAGGTGATTTTCTAAGTTTTTGGATAGCAGATTCCTAAAAAGAGGAGGTCATTAGATTATGAGAAAGTTTTTAGGTTTAATGGTAGCAATAATATTAGTAATGGGTTTTGCCATGGAAGTATGGGCAGATGGATATTATGAGTTTTCTTCGTTCCACTGGTCTGGCACGGATTTCCGTGGGGGTTCAGACGTTGGCAGTTATGGAAATAAGATTTATGTCCATAACCAGGCTTCGGTCGCATATGAACCTTTCAACGTCAGGACAATTGATGTTTACACTATGTCTATCCCTGATATGAGCAAACGGGACCAAACGCCATTTCTAGTGGGGCCTGATGGTATTTATGGAACTGGCGATGATGTGCCCAATCCGGATTACCAAACCAGGACGTTAACGTACGATGAAACAGTTACTCTGGGTGGCACAGAAGAAATAAACAACATTAATTGTTCTGAAATCTATGTAGATGAACGCGGTATATTCATTCCCGGGGGCTCAGATTCGCCGTATTCCGCCATTGATGTGTTGCATTTCGGCTTTGACGGTGCCTATTTGGGGAAGGAAGTCGATGCCAGCAATGCTGGCATGGGTACATGGTATGGTAACTCAATATCCTTCCTTGGGTATGATTCTATAAACGATATATGGTATGGTGGAAACGAAGGCCGTAAGGTCTACTCATCCGCTGGTGGCGATTGGACAAGTGAATTCACATGGCCATCCATGGCTGGTGGTCACGGTGATGGTATGGAGTTTGTCCGTGCTCCTGATGGGACAGGTTATCTCTATGTATCTGATATGACCTCAAACTTTATCGGGCAGTGGGCAAAGGGTGATAATCCAGCTACCGGTGCGGTAGAAACTGGCTGGAATGAATGGAACCGTTTTGATTATGCTGAGCTTATGGGTGGAACTGGTAAATATGTTGAAGGAATGGACTTTGGCGCCCTAGGTCACTTCTGGGTAACCTCGGCTTTTTGGACAGGAGAAAGTGGAGGGTCCTACCTTTATGAACTGGGTGGTGGCGAGATAGGCGGATACACTCCTGATCCTGGACCTACACCGCCAGTTCCTGAACCGGCTACTATGCTGATGTTTGGCAGTGGATTAATTGGACTTGTTGGCCTAGGCAGGAAGAAGTTTTTTAAGAAAGTCTAAGATAGAACCTTTAAAGTAGAAAAGATAAAAAATAAGAAAAAGCCCTATCAGGTTTTGTATATATCTGATGGGCTTTTTCTTTTTAAGGCCCTTATTTACATTGATTGATTTGGCTTTTTAACTCCTTAGCAAACTCTTTTGATTCATTTGGATCCAGTAGGTTCAAGGCTTGCTCAAAAGTTTCTTTTGCCTTGGCTTTATCTCCCATTTTATGATGCGCTAATCCCAGGTGATAAAGATAGTAAGGATTCTTTTTATCCATACGGATAGCTGCCTGAAATTGTTTAAGTGCTTCCGGGTATTTCTTCTTTTCATAGTAAACCCATCCAAGCACGTCTTGTGATTTAGCATCTTTTGGAAATTTCCGGGCGCCTTCTACAGCATAATGCAGAGCATTCTGGTAGTCGCCAAGCTGGTCATTATATATGAGAACTAATTCCTGAAATGAAACCGGGGATTCGGGATTGGCCTCCATTAGTTTTTTGTAAACATTTATGGCTTGGTTTATTTCTCCCTTGGCAAGATGCGCTGAGCTCAAGAATAAATATCCCTGGGGAATAGGAGGATATAATTCGGTGATCAGCTTGGCTCGCTTGATTACTTCATCATAGGCTTTATTCTTAAAGTCAATTCGACAAAGGCCAAAGTTGGCATTGAGAAAATATTTTATAGCCAGATTTTTTTCTTTGAGGATTTGCAGGTACTGGTCGGAAGCCTTTTTAAGTTGTCCATTTTCAGCGTTTAGAGAGGCCAGTCCCATAAGGAGCTCTGTTTTTTCCGAACTGGTTTTTAATCCCTTTTTGTAGGTGGACTCTGCTTCTTTAAAATCTTTGAAGTATAGGTAGGTCTGAGCCAAATATAAATAAAAGGCAGGTGACTTAGGAGCTAATTTTTTGATGAGTTTTGCTTCCTTTTGAAATTCTTTTTTATTCCCAAGTCCCTTATACGCAGCAGACCGAAGAGCGTGGGCCTCAATATTGTTCTTATTAACATTGAGCACTTGTGCGCAGATAGTTATGACACTTTTGAATTTACCTGCTTTTAGATATTGTCCGGCAACCCAGATGTGACGGGGAATATCCTTTTCTGATAGCAACGTTATTTCGTCCGGCTTTGGCAGTTCTTTATCTTGAATTGGGATTGGCGGTTCTTTATCCAAAGTAGGAATAGAGAACGATTCATCCAGAAACAGGTTTGTCACTGCCAATGAATTTTGTATTAAAAGGACTCCTAAGAAAAATAAAAAGCCAAAGGTTAACAGACTTATTTTTAAAAAAGATTTCATGGTGAAACATCCTCTTGATTTAATTTACTCCGCATCTTTGCAGAAAGCCATCCCGCTGACCAGCGGGATAAACTCCTGGATGGATGCCTTTATTTTCTCGCGCAAGCGAGAAACACATAAAACCACACCGGTAAAGATGTAGATGTTTACTTTTTTATGAAAATCGGCTTGGATATTTCCTTGGCGAAATAGAAAACTTCATTTTAATAGGTTAATGATTGAACTATTGTTGTTATTATACAAAATAAATTATTAAAAAGCAACAAATAATTTGGTAACAGTTGGTAACAGTTTAGCTGGTACCTATTTTAAAGTATAGGAATTTCAATCCTATACTTGTGGAATTTGGGGACGGGAATTGGCGGGAATTTGTAAAACTGCCAAAAGCTAGTGACTAAGAACTATTATGTTTTTACGGCATAATCTTTTTTATTTTTTTAGCCACCAGATCAATTTCCTGCTTTGTAGTCCACATCCCCAGGCTGAATCTGATAGCGCTAAAAGCCTCTTTATTTGTTAATCCTATGGCTTTCAAGACACCGGATGGTTCTTTACTAGTGGCATGACAGGCTGATCCGGTAGAAACAGCAATATCTGGCATTTTTTGGAGGAGTATAGGGCTGTCCAGACCGATAAAACTCATATTTAACGTATTAGGAAGTCTTTGTGTTGGATGGCCATTTAGTTTTACCTTTGCGCCGATATTCAATAAATCATGATGGAGTTGGTCCCTTAATTCCTGTATTCTCCGGGTATTTTTCTCCATAGTTTTTTCCAGTATTTGAGAAGCTTTGCCCAAACCGGCTATGGCGATAACATTTTCAGTGCCGGCCCGTCGGCCGTTTTCGTGTCCGGCGCCCAGGAAAAGTGGTTGGATATTAATTCCTTTCCTGATATAGAGAGCTCCAACTCCTTTTGGAGCATATAGCTTATGGCCAGCAATACTTAAAAAGTCAACGCCTAGCTCTTTTACTTTAGTAGGTATTTTACCCACACTCTGAGCGGCATCCGTATGCACTAAAATATTTTTCTTTTTGGCAATTTTGCTTATTTCAGCAATGGGCTGAATGGTCCCTATTTCATTGTTGGCGTGCATAAGGGTGATTAAAATCGTGGTAGGTTTCAGGGCTGATTTTAAATCTGGCAGATTAATTAACCCATATTTATCTACTGGTAAATAGGTTACTTCAAATCCTTGTTTTTCTAAATATTGGCAGGGTTTTAGCACGGCTGGATGTTCAATGGCCGAGGTAATAATATGATTTCCTTTCTCACGGTATGTTTCTGCTACACCGTGGAGGACATAATTATTTGACTCGGTGCCTCCACTGGTAAATATAATTTCTTCCGGTAGACAACCCAGCAGGGAGGCAATCTGACCACGCGCTTGGGCTACGCCTTTTTTGGCTTTTAGCCCAAACCAATGGTGGCTTGAAGGGTTACCGAAATATTTATAGATATATTGTTCCATTTCTTTGGCGGCCAGGGGATGGATGGGGGTAGTGGCATTATAATCAAGATAAATTCTTTTCATAGGATAAGCAGCTCCTTATTCCTTTCTTAAAAGGTTAAGAGTCGGTCTGATTCTTTGACTAATTGATATAGTTCTTTTAAATTAGATAGGGGACATAACTGCGAGCCGTCTTTTTGTCGTAATTTCAGGCAGGTACCACAAGCCAGAATTTTACCCCCCTGGTCAATAAATTCTTGCGCCAGTTTCAGCAGGTCAAATTTCTCTGCAGAAATCTTCTCATATTCTACGCCCTTAGCCAATAAAAATATTTTCACTTTATCTTTTTCTTGAAGCGCTAAATTAGCCAGACGAAATACATTCCAGATTACTTCCGCGTCATTACTGTAGATAACAAAACCAAGCTTCATTTTTTTCTCCTTTAAAACCATTTCCAGAACCACCAGCGCTCAAAGAAAAGTTTTCCCCAATGCCAGATTTTTCCTGGCTGGTATAATTTAACCAGTGGTTCAGGGGAAGCATAAAAATTTCCTTTAGCAAAACCAGCTCGACCGTATCCCAACTCCAAAAAGCATGACCCCCTTCCGTTAAATTCTTTTCTCATAGGGGAGTCATTGATTTCGTGGGCAATATTGTAAGCGATTACCTCGGCCTGATAATGAGCAAAGACTCCGGCTTTGGGTAACATTTTCCCGTTCGGTAATTTTATAGCGGTGATGTCCCCCAGGGCATAGATCTTCTCGTATTTTGTCTTTAGAGTTTTGGGGTCAACCGGAACCCACCCGGTTTCACCTGCCAGTCCTGCCTGGTTTACAAGAGGTGAAGGTTGATGTGGGGGAACGACTAACAAAAGATCGAAACTTTCAACTCTTTCCGCTTCAAATCTTATCTCTCGTAGACTTCCATCTAGAGACCTCATTTTTAAATTAGGATTGAATCCAATTTTTCTTTTCTCCAGTATTTGTTTTAGGGACCGTCCTAATACTGGTCCGGCCGTGGGCATAGGTAAATTCTCAGGAGTAAAGATTTGTAGATCAATATCCTTTCTGGTATTTTTGCCGGCCAAGAAATAATCGAGGAGCAATGCTGCTTCATAGGGAGCCGCCGGACAACGAAACGGCAGAGCCGAGATTAATACCGCGATTTTCCCTTTTTTGAAATTGGCGATGGCGGCTCTGGCCTGTTTTGCTCCGGCTAAACAATAAAAATTAAAGATAGTCTCTGTTTTAGGGATACTTGTTTTATTTAGTTCTGCGCCGAGACTGACTACTAAATAATCATAATTTAAATGCTTTCCATTAACCTCTATTAAATGATTACTCCGATCAATTTTCACTACCTCTCCCTGAACAAATTCTATTCCTTTCTTATTTAAGGGCTCTAAAGAAGTCTGAATCTGTTCCGGGGTTCTCCAGCCGCAGATTAACCAAAGTAATGAGGGATAAAAAAAATGATATTCATTTTTATCAATAATGATTATCTTGTGTTCCTGGTTCAAATGTTTTCTCAGTTCATGGGCACAAACAATTCCACCAGTTCCCGCGCCGAGTATGATTATAGTTTTTCCCATTATAGCGCCTCCTGTATTCTCTGTATCTAAGGGCCAAACGATTCTGGTGAAGCCCTATTTTTTAATTCTTTTAAAATTACATGGCTTTGTTCAAGGTTTTTAATTAGAATTTGCCGCATAAGTTCACAGGCTTCAGTTATTCGGCGATCGCTTAAACGATAAAAAACGTTTAACCCTGCTTTACGGGAAACTACGACACCTTTCTCTACTAATATTTTCATCTGCTGGGAAAGATTAGCTTTACTGGTTTTTATTTTCTCTAGTAATTGACTAGCGGTTAATTCTTGCTCTCTCAGAATATCTAATATCTCCAGTCTTTTTGGATTAGCTAAGGTTTTGCAGATATTAGCGTGAAGCTCAAAAATACTAATCATTTTTTCTCTTAAATATAGTAGTTAATTAATTAATAAACAGATTAACATACTATTTAGAACTTGTCAAGTGAAAAAAGGCCGCAAGATGGCTAAACTATTACATAAAAACAGTAGCCTGGCTTTTTATTAGCCCGGTTATTTTTTATCAGCATTCTATACTATGTTGATATAGTTTTACTGCATATGCAGTTGACACCACCATAAAATAATAAACGGGTATGGGAAACTACCCGCGTGACATAATGGAATTAGAAAAGCAATTTAGTTCTGAACAAGAATGTATCAAATATCTCTTTGACCTTAGATAGCCTGACTTTAAATGTCCTAAATGTTCGCATAATAAGGTTGTGCAATATCTTGATTATTATTTGGATGAATTTACTTTTCGCTTTAACCGTAGAACCTCCAAATCCCGGGGTATGCTTTTCTATCGTTTGGTTCAGCAGGCCATTATGATTAATCCTGTTCATGTGAAAAATTTAACCTCGTAAACTACTGCCTGCGGTATATG
>JACRDM010000008.1 GCA_016218565.1 Elusimicrobiota bacterium
AAACCGTAGCCAGCACTACCCGGACCATGACCATGTTATTGGGTTCCATTGCGGCAATTTCGCTTCTCGTCGGCGGTATTGGGATCATGAATATCATGCTGGTTTCAGTCCGCGAAAGGATTAAGGAAATAGGTTTGCGCAAAGCCATTGGCGCGCGTTCCCAGGATATTTTAAGATAATTCCTGATCGAAGCAGTGGTGATGACCGTTGCTGGCGGGTTGATCGGCATTGCAGTAGGAGCCAGTATTGCTTTTGGCGTATCACTGCTGGCTGGTTGGGCCACCAAGGTAACGCTATCTTCAGTATTAATGGCGACGACCTTTTCCATTGCTGTTGGCGTGGGCTTCGGCCTCTGGCCGGCGAGGCAGGCGGCTAAACTTGATCCGATCGAAGCGTTAAGGTACGAATGATGGTCGGTATTAAAGGTTGTTAGCTTGAAGTAATAATTATAAGGCTGCTAACAGGCTGGTAATACCGCTGAAATAGGCCAACAAGTTTCTATTGAAAGCTTTGTATGAATATGATATAATCGTTTAGGGAACTGCGAAAAATAAAATTCGGATAAGGGGCCATAGCGTAAGAAAGACCCTGTGGTGAGGAAATCTTTTGAATAGATCTGAGTTATCGGTAATTCAGCAATCGGTGCTCCGGCTGGTTCCGTTTCTAGGCTTGCGACCCGGAGCACGAGTTCTTGATGCACCCTGTGGCGTCGGAGCCTTGGCTTGTTCGTTGGTCGCAGCTGGATTTGAAGTTGTCGGTGTTGATCTGGATGTCAGCGCCGCAAGTTCCCTAGCTGAAGCTTTCAGGAAGGCTGATCTTGAGAAGCCACTCCCTTTTCCTGCGGCGTCGTTCGACGCTGTTTTCTCGATTGAGGGTATAGAACATCTTGAGAACTATTTTAGTTTTCTGCGGGAGATTCGCAGGGTTCTACGGCCAAATGGTATCCTTGTGCTCACGACTCCAAATATCGTAGGGGTCCGATCCCGGGTGCGATTCTTCGGTAGTGGCTTTTACCATCATGACCCTCGGCCTTTGCCCGAGTCTTGCCGACAATTACGACATCACATCGGCCTACGCACGTTTCCAGAATTCAGGTACGCATTGCGAACTACTGGCTTCCATCTTCGTCGACTGACCCACACTCACGTTAAGCCAATCAGCCTTATGTATGCACTCTATGCACCCTGGATGGTCTGGTACACAACCATTGCGTTTCGAAAAGAAAAAGATGCTACCCAGCGCCTGGCCAATGCCGAGATCCAGCGGTCAATGCTTTCGTTCTCCCTTATGTTCGGGGAGAATCTTCTCCTTGTGGCCGAACGGGTCACGTGAACTCTGGTTAGAGGTGGGCGACAGAGGGGACAACGGTCTTCAGATAATAAGATAGCGAACATTATAGCACACCTGGCTGGTTAAAATTTTATGATCGTCGGTAAATTGACTATTTTTATCTCCCTGTCCCACTCGTCACTTTTTCCTCACCTTAATCTTCTCCTGCGCGGGGAGAGGAAGCCATTTCTCGACGTAAATTCCTCTCCCTTGAGGGGATTAGAGAAGGGTGAAGGTGAAAAATAACATATTTTTAACCGGACACGTGTAACATGAGCTCATGTTGTTGATAATATTGACTATGGCTAAGACAGGTGCTATTATTTAAAAAAGTTGGATATAGTAAAAGGATAAGATAATTTAATGGAAAGAAAAAGCAGCACAGTCAAATATTTATTCCTGCTCCTTACTGGCTGGATGGTTTTGATGGCTCATCCGGTTTTGGCGTTGGACTTCGGCTGGACGACTAAAACTCCCATGCCTGCTGCCAGAGCGGAATTTGCCATAGCCGTAGTCAGCAATAAAATATACGTTATCGGCGGGGAATCTGATTCTTATGATGTTGTGCAAACAGTAGAAGAATACGATCCGACTACTGATACGTGGACCTCCAAGGCGGATATGCCTACGGCCAGGGTAGCTCTAATAGCAGGAGTAGTCGGTGGTAAAATATATGCCATTGGCGGTTATGATGCTGGTTATAATGTTTTAGCGACTGTTGAGGAGTATGACCCGGGGACGGATACTTGGGCGTCTAAAACAGATATGATTACGGCCCGGAGTAATCTTTCCTGCGGGGTGGTTAATAACAAGATATACGTTATCGGTGGTGAGGATAGTTCCTATAATCCGTTCAAAACAGTGGAAGAATATACGCCGGCCGGCGACACGTGGTTAGCCAAAGCGGATATGCCGACCGCCAGATCCTTTCTAGGATGTGAAGTGGTTAACGATAAGATCTATGCCATGGGCGGTTATGATGGAAATTCTACTTTCTTTGCGACTGTTGAGGAATATGACCCGGGGACGGATATCTGGTCGACAAAAACGGATATGCTTAAGGTATTGGCTTGGTTCGGTACCGGTGTTATTAGCAATAAGATCTATGTTGTCGGGGGGTGGGGAGACCCCAATTCCGAAGAATATGATCCAGCCGGTGATTCCTGGGTAGCCAAAACGGGGCTTAATAATCCTAGGACTGGGGTACGCGGTGCGATCGTTAATAACAAATTATATGCCATCGGCGGCTGGAAAGAATACCTACCCACAGCACTGGTTGAAGAAGGTGTTTTGACCAATTCTCCGGCTTTAGCCTGGACAGGAGAGGCAAATTATACCAGTGATGGCTGCGATCCAGAGATCGGGTATAGTACCACTACTTTCACTTTCAGAATAAAATATACAGATGCTGACAATGAAGCGCCAAACACAGGCTATCCCAAATTGTATTTATTAAAAGATTCCGTAGAAATTTCAGGAATCCCTTTCGCGATGACTGCCGTAAATTCTGCCGATGTTACCTATACCGATGGCAAACTTTATACTAAAGATATCACCGGGCTTACTTACGGAGGGACTTACAGTTATTATTTTGTAGTCGCTAATGTGAATAATGCTATTTCTACTTCAATAGTTCTTAGCGGACCAATAATTTTAAATCACGCTCCCACCTTGGCGTGGGCGGGTACAGCAAATTATACCAGCTCGGGGATGTACCCAAGTACCGGAACGCCGCTAACCAATTATGTTTTTACCATTAAGTATATGGATTTGGACAATGATATCCCGCAAACCAATTACCCCAATGTGCATATCAAGAAAAACGGCGCGGAAATTACAGGCAGTCCGCTTAAAATGAGTGCCGTTGATACTACTGATGCCATCTATAGCGATGGCAAATTATATTCAGTAAGTGTCAGCTCTCTTACTGCAGGCACAGATTATAAATATTATTTTGAAGGTTATGATGTATTCAGTTCTACGGCAACCGGTAGTCCCTTAACTGAAATTGCCGGTCCCAGTGTGGCGGCTTCAGCGCCTGATTTAGTGATCACCGGGATCACTAATGATTTGGCCACTACGGTTTCTGTCGGCGATAGTATCCCGGTGTCTTTTGTCCTAAAAAACCAGGGTGAAATAAATGTAACTAATGAGTATAAGGTTAATTTTTATTTCTCGGCAACTAAAAATATTAATACTGCCTATGACCTGGGAAAATTATCCGGCAGCGATATAACTATTCCCTTGCTAACGATCAGCCAAAGTCAGACGTCGACGGCCAGCATTTTTATTCCGACAACCATTCCGGCGGGCAGTTATTATTTGGGCATAAAAGTAGATGCCGATAGTGCAGTAGCGGAATTAAACGAAACGAACAATATTTATTGGTCCACGTCGCTTAAAACGATTATTACTGGCTCTGCTGCCGGAAATTTGGAACAAGCTTTCTGTTATCCTTCTCCGGCTAATTTGTCCAAAGGAGAGAAGATCGGGTTCGCCCAGTTCACTCCCCGGGCGGAAGTTAAGATCTTGTCCTCAGCCGGGTATATTATTAAAGCATTCCAAGCTGATGATAATGGCGCTATCCCAGCCTGGGATGGCACTGCTGATTCCGGAGATAAATTAGGCTCTGGACTGTATATTGTACACGCGCAAGATGAGAATAATAATATACGCATGTTTAAGATAGTGATCATAAAGTAAAGAGATGAAAATGAGCCGATTGTTTTACCTGAAGGCGATAGTAATAATAACCGCACTCCTGGCTGCAACGGGAGCCATGAATGCTTGGGCAGATCTGCCTACGGCACAGTTCATGCTGGTCGGTCATGGTCCCAGGGCAGAAGCTATGGGCCAGGCGGTGGTGGCTACTTGTTTTGATTATACAGCTGCTTATTGGAACCCGGCGGCGATGGTGTTCATGCCAGAGCCCGAACTGGGGGCGGACTATACTGAATTATTCAAGGATAGTGAAGGCGGCGGGATCAAAGATTCATTTATTTCTTTTGTTTTCCCGTATCAAAGATTCGCCTACGGTTTCAGATATATATCCGAGAAAACAGATGGCATTAAAACCTATGATAGTACTGGCCTGGCTGGAAATAACCTGGCCACAGTCGATAACAATAACATGGATCTATTAGTAGCTTATCAAGTGACAAGCCATGTCTCGGTAGGAATTGGCGTCGGGACTACTAATATGACTTTGATCGACAAGAAAGCCAATGCACTCAGCGCCGATCTGGGAGTAGTATTTAAGCAAGACAAGATCAGCGCCGGCGCGGGGTTGGCTAACTTTGGCAGCAAGCTGAAATTTACCGAGGATTCCGCTGGCGAGGACCAGGAATCAATAATCCGGGCAGGGATAGCTTATACTTTACTGCAAAACAAGAATTTGCTGGTGGCTTATTCATATGAAAAAGTTTTAACAGATACCCGTGCCGGCGGAATGGGGTTGGGGTTCGAATATCTCCCGTTCCAGTTCGCGGCTTTCAGGGTGGGGGTCAGAAAACAAAATGACGATATAATTAAGCCTTCTTTCGGCTGGGGGCTGAAATTCAGCTTTATTTATATTGATTATTCATTTACCATGGCGCCAGCAGAATTGTTAGGCGTGGCGGTTCACCGCCTGGGGGCGTATCTTAAATTTGGCAATGATTTGCGGAGCATATTTAACCGGTCTGAATCTGAAGAAAACAGCATCTTGGACAGATAATACTGATGATAGGGATAATAATAAGGTATCTGCTAAGCACAACGCCGCTTAGTTAAAGACATTTGTCGTCAATAAATGGTATAATCCTTCCGTAGGAAATCTGGCTGGATTCACCAGCTCATACGGAGGGTAAGAATGAAACTTTTACTAATGGCGAAAAGGGCGTATATGACTGTTTGAATTTGCTTGATTTTGGCGTATTTCAAGAACTAAAAGATAAAAGTTATTTCAAACAAGTCAGGGTGTTAGATGGCACTGTTGCTTGGCCTCATGAACAAGATATTTGTCCTGATACACTTTATCTTGATTCCAAAAAAGAAAATATCTAACAATTCGCTTCGCACTCGCCTGAATTGTTCGACCGCGCGCTGATTCGCGCGTCCGAACAACTCAGGCGAGCATGATTTGTTATCGGCCTTGGCGAGTAAACTCGCCAGCCCGACGCCGAACCGCTCAACTCGCCGTTAGATGGAAGAATAATAAAATAAGGAGGATTATCATGGGTACTTTCTACACAAAATGTATAATTGAAAATCATATCGATAGAAGAAAGTCAGTTTTTATACCCAAAATACTTGTTGATACAGGAAGTGAATATACTTGGATTTCAAGTGAAGTGCTTCATAAAATAGTCGTCGTTCGTGAAAAAAAAGATTTAGTATTTAT
>JACRDM010000094.1 GCA_016218565.1 Elusimicrobiota bacterium
ATAGATTTATTGGATCATATTATAATCGGCGGAGACGGTTATTTCAGTTTCAAGGAAACCGGAACGATTTAGCTCTGAGTTCCGGCGTAAAGCCTGCGGGAATGACAGGCAAGTGAGGGTGAAGGCATGAACGAATTCAGTTTGCAAGACATTATTTCTATCGGTGAAACAGTCGATCTTGAATGTAAAGCTGCCCAAGGCCGTGATGGAAATGGCGAAGTTCCTGGGAGCTTTTGGGAAACATACAGCGCTATGGCTAATACCGATGGCGGAGAAGTTTATCTCGGCATAGAAGAGAAACCAGCAGGTGTATTTAACGTGTTGGAAATAAAAGATATAGGAAAAGTTAAGAAATCATTATGGGATACGCTCCATGGGAAAAACAAAGTAAACCGAAACATTCTCAGCGATGCCAATATCCAGGTAATCTTAGTCAATGGTAAACAGGTAATCAGAATCACTGTCCCACGGGCCCGCCGCCAGGATAGGCCGGTGCATTTAGGCCCAAATCCTTTCGGTAACACCTATCTGCGGAGACACGAAGGAGATTACAAGGCAGATGATGAAACCATCAGGCGCATGATTGCCGAAAGCGTGGAAGACTCTCGTGATGATAGGGTTCTAGATGACTTTGGGATCGAAGATTTGGAAAAAGAAACAATCGCTGCTTATCGTAACCGCTTTTCAGCCGTTAAACCGGAAAATCCATGGCTGGCACTATCTGCCGAAGAATTTCTTAATAAAATTGGAGCGTTCGGTAAAGATCGGGCAACTGGGAAGTCCGGTTTGCGCGTAGCAGGTTTGCTTATGTTTGGAAGATTTGATACGATAAAAGAAGTCTTTCCCAATTACATGGTTGATTATCAGGAACGGTCTGAGGCAAGGGCCGAAGTACGGTGGATTGACCGGGTAGTACCGGATGGGACATGGTCGGGCAACTTATATGATTTTTTTCAGAAGACATATCGGAAACTGACTACTGATTTAAAAATACCTTTCCAATTACGGGAAGGCGTCCGTTCTGACGACACCCCGATACACGAGGCTGTACGTGAAGCGTTGACGAATACATTGATTCATGCCGACTATACTGGCAGAGTTTCAATTTTGGTTGTAAAGCGGCCGGATATGTTTGGTTTCAGAAATCCGGGACTTATGCGTGTCTCTGTTGAGCAGGCTATACTCGGTGGTCTCAGTGATTGCAGAAATCGTCGGATTCAGGATATGTTTAGATATGTTGGACTTGGCGATCATGCCGGATCAGGAATTCCAAAAATTTATAGGAATTGGAAAGAACAGCATTGGCGATTGCCATTACTTCGTGAAGATCCCACGCATGAACAAACATTGCTTGAACTCAGGATGATAAGCCTTCTCCCCGAAGAGAGTGTAAAAATGCTTGATGATCTTTTCGGTGAAAGATTCAGAAAATTACCGGAACTTGAAAGGATTATCCTTATTACTTCGGCTACAGAAGAGATGGTGAATCATGATCGAATAAAAGAAATCGCTTCAGACCATCCCAAGGATATTTCTGCCGCTCTGGCATATCTTGTTCATGAAAAAATGTTGATAAAACAAGGTGAAACTCGCGCCAGTTTTTATCGGTTGCCGAGGAAGCTATCAATTGCGCCATCTTCACTGTTTCAGGATTCTCTGGTACCCAACTCCCAAGATTTGCCGGCTAACTCCCAAGATTTGCCGGCTAACTCCCAAGATTTGAAAGCGAAACTTAGTGAAATTCTGAATTCATTGGGATTGCAAAAGATTCCAGGTAAAATGAGTAATAATAATATGAGAGACTTAATTTTAAGGTTATGCGATAATTCATATATCAGTCTTCATGATCTGTCAAAATTATTAGATAGAGACCAAACTTTTATTCAGCAATATTATATTTCTAAAATGTTATCAGAAAGCCTTCTTGAATTGAAATATACAAATAACAAAAATCATCCTGATCAGGCATACCGAAAAAAACAAGCGTAAAAGGCCGGAGGCTATTATGACTGAAAAGTTCATTACTAAGGAAGAAATAAAAAAGCTTTTACCGAAACGTCCCAAAGAGGCCTATAAAAATGTCTTTGGTCATGTGCTGGTGCTGGCTGGCTCGGCGGGTATGACTGGGGCGGCAGCTCTGACCAGCGAAGCAGCCATCCGCATAGGCGCCGGGTTAGTGACTTTAGGGATTCCGAAAAGTTTAAATCAGATATTGGCCGTCAAACTGACAGAGGTGATGACTAAACCACTGGCAGAAACTGATGAGCAAACCTTAAGTTTAAAAGCCCTTGACGGAATTAATAACCTGATCCAATTGCGTAATATTAATGTAGCGGTTATCGGGCCGGGATTGTCCACTCATCCGGAAACCGTGGAGTTGGTGCGCAGTTTTGTGGCTTCCAGCAAGATCCCATTGGTAATTGATGCAGATGCCCTCAATGCGCTGGTCGGGAAATTGGATATATTCAAATCTGCCCGCGGCCCGGTGGTGATCACGCCGCATGCCGGAGAATTAGGCAAGCTGATCGCGATCCATGCTACAGATATTAAAAAAGCCCGCGGAAAATATCCGCTCCAGTTCAGCAAGGATACGGGAGTGATATGCGTACTCAAAGGTTATCAGACGATCATCACTGATGGGCAAAAAATAGTGGTGAATAATACCGGCAACCCTGGTATGGCCACTGCCGGCAGCGGGGATGTGTTGGGTGGTATGTTAGGCGGGTTGATCGCCCAAGGGCTGGAAGCAAGGGACGCGGCTAAAGCCGCAGTATATATACACGGCCTGGCAGGAGATATAGCCATAAAAGAGACCACGGAAATGGGGTTGGTGGCTAGTGATATAATTAAAGCGATACCAAAAGCGTTAAAAACCGTTCTTGGTTAGCCGTTCGTTGTTCGTAGTAAAAAATAGAAGCGGGTGAAAAAATGGAATTTTTGAAAGAAGCAAAGAAATTAAAATTAGAATTGATTAAGATCAGGCGGCACTTGCATCAGCATCCGGAATTAAGCAATCAAGAATATAAGACCAGCGAGTATATCGCCTCCCTCCTAAAAAAATGGGATTACAAAGTAAAATCCGGCATCGGTGGCGCCGGCGTCATCGGCTTGCTTTTTCCATCAACTATCAACAAGCAACTATCAACTAAATGTATCGCTATTCGCGCAGATATGGATGCTTTACCTATTCATGAAGAAACTGAAAAAAGTTATGCTTCCAAGACTAAAGGAATTATGCATGCCTGCGGCCATGATGGCAATATGACCTGCGCCCTGGGAGCGGCAAAACTATTGGCTGCTCACCAGAGTGAACTTACTAAAACAGTGAAATTTATTTTTCAGCCGGCAGAAGAAGTTTCCAATGGCGCGGAGAGAATTATCAAGGCTGGAGTCCTGAAAGATCCTGCGGTGGAGGCGATCATCGGGATGCATGTCTATACTTTATTGCCTGCCGGCAAGGTAGGTATTAAATACGGCCAAATGATGGCTAATGTAGATGAGTTTACCCTGACTATTATCGGTGAAGGCGGCCATGGAGCGGCGCCGCACAAAGGAGTAGATGCTATTGCTGTGGCCGCTGATGTAATCACTGCTCTCCAGCAGGTGGTTTCCCGCCAGACTGACCCGGCCGATCCAGTGGTGTTGACCATCGGTACGATCAACGGCGGGACGCAATATAATATTTTAGCGGATAAGGTTGTGATGAAGGGCACAGTGCGGACCCTGAATGATAAAACCCATCGGGAAATGCCCAAAAAGATAGAAAAAATAGGGCGCGGTATTACTTCTGCTTTTGGCGCAAGATACCAACTGGAATATAAAGTGCTAGGGGTAGCTTTAATTAATAACGACCAGATAGTTGATACTATTAAAATTGCCGCCGCAAAAATATTAGGAGCCAATAATATAGTTACTATTAACCGTGCCTCCATGGTGGGTGAAGACTTTGCCAGCTATCTGCAGCAGGTATCAGGGGCTTTTGTCTATCTGGGCGTGGGCAATAAAGCCAAAGGGATCACCTATCCCTGGCATCATGCCTGCTTTGATCTGGATGAAGAGGCCCTGCCTGTCGGAGCTGCTGTCCTGGCGCAAAGTGTGTGGGAATGGCAAAGTAGTAAGATAGTAGCTAATAGATAGTAGTTAGGAGTAAATATAAGCAGTTAGTTAGGGTGATAAAAGGCAGGAAGAGCAAAACACAGATAGAGCAGATAGAGGAAAGAAAGGGTTCTAACAGCATGAGTAAATTCGTGGTAGCGGCAGTTAAGTGTGATACGTATGAGCCGCAAAAAGTAACAGAAGCTTTAGACCGACTTCTAGAACATATCGGTGGTCTTAGTGCATTTATCAAGCCTGGCCAGAAAGTGCTAATCAAGCCCAATCTTCTGGCCCCCTGCTCTCCGGAAACAGCGGTGACTACTCATCCCGCGCTGATCCAAGCTATTGCCGAAGCAGTCAAAAAACAGGGAGCCATACCTTTTATCGGAGACAGTCCCGGGGGTTTTAGCGTGCTGGAACGGATCGAACATTTATGGGAGATCACTGGTATGAAACAGGCCGCAGACGCCAGTGGGGCTACTCTGGTAAATTTTGAAAAAAGCCGTTTTAAAGAACTAGAACTGTCTCTGGAAAAAAAGAAAATTAAAATACTTATCGCTGCTTGCGTGCAGGAAGACTTCGAGGTGGTGATCAATGTGCCTAAGTTTAAAACTCACAACTTGACGACAGCTACCGGAGCTATTAAGAATATGTTCGGCGTGATGCCTGGATTGACGAAAATCCAATTTCATAAATTGGCTCCAAAGAAGGAAGCCCTGAGCGCGTTCCTGGTAGCTTTATTTAGCCAGGTTATCCCACAACTCAATATTATGGATGGCATAATCGGGATGGAGGGGGAAGGTCCTGGTTCCAGCGGTACCCCTATTAATACCGGGTTTCTACTGGCGGCGGATAATGCCCTGGCTATGGATATCATGCAAGCCAGTATCATGGGCTTTCCCTTGGCCAGAGTACCAGTGATAGTAGAGGCGATAAAAGCTGGCCTTGGTCCAAAAACCATGGCTGATATTAATATCCAGGGAGACTCTTTGGCAGAGGTCCAGCCTAAAAAATTTTCCTGGCCGCCAGGTTCTTATACTGATAAAATACCAGGGTTCCTGATTCCCCTGCTGAATTATATGGCCAGGCTGGTCAGGTTAACTAATCCGGTAGTCAATGATGAGTTGTGCGCCAAATGTCAGATTTGCGTGCAGAGCTGTCCGGTTAAAGCTATTAATAATAATAAAGGAAAGATCAGGGTTGATTATAAAGAATGTATAGAGTGTTTTTGCTGCATAGAATTATGCCCATCCAGGGCTATGACGATCAAGAAATCCAGGTTGTTGAAACTTGCCGAGAAGAAGGGTTAAAATGGCTCAGGTAAAAAAGTTAACTTTGGGGAGGATAGGGGAGTTTGGCCTGATCCAACGGGCGACCCGTATCTTCGGCAGGCCGGCTAGGCCTGGATTGATAAAAGGGATAGGGGATGACACGGCTGTGGTTAAAGTTGGCCACAATAAAGCCCTGGTTTTCACCACTGATATGCTGATTGAGGATATTCATTTTTCATTGAAATATGAAGGGTTTTTTGATATTGGCTGGAAAGCGCTGGCGGTTAATATCAGTGATGTCGCCAGTATGGGTGCTACGCCTACATGGGGGGTAATCTCTGTGGGAGTGCCTGTGGGTATTCCTGTGGATAGTGTTGACAAACTGGCACAGGGGGTGGCTATCCTGGCCCGTAAACACCGGATAGGAATAATAGGAGGGGATACTGTTAAATCCCCTGACCGGCTGGTGGTTAACATAGCTCTCTTAGGGGATGCCGCTGAGAAGGATATCATCTATCGCCAGGGGGCACAGCCAGGAGAGGCTCTTTTTGTGACTGGTAGGATTGGGGAAGCAGCCGCTGGATTGGAAATAATTAGAGGCGGTCAGCGGTCAGCGGTCAGCGGTCAGCAAAAGAATAAAAAGTATTTAATACATCGGTATCTAAGGCCGGAGCCAAGAATAAAAGAGTCTATTTTAATAGTGAAAAACCAACTTGCTTCCAGTATGATCGATATCAGCGATGGTCTGCATCTATCTGTTAAATTACTTTGCGCACAGTCCAAAGTCGGAGCCAATATCTATTTAAATAAAATACCTCTAAACAATCAACTATCAACAATCAACTATCAACAAGCTCTACAATGGGCCCTGTCCGGCGGAGAAGATTATGAGTTGCTATTCACTGTGCCCCGCCAGAAGGTCAAGAAGGCTCTGGAATTGTTTCCTCACGGCTGGATAGGGAAAGTGACGACGGGCAGCGCGATCAAGATATTGGACCAGAGTGGTCGGGAAATTACGACAAGGAATACAGGTTATGAGCACTTCAAAACAGCGTAAGGTCATTATTACTAAATCAACCGCGGGTACTCAGCGATTAGGACGGGAAATAGCCAGGCAATTAAGGCCTGGAGATCTAGTCTGTCTGAGCGGTGACTTGGGTGCCGGGAAGACTTGTCTGGTACAGGGGATAGCCCGGGGATTACAAGTGAAAGATTATGTCAACAGCCCCACCTTTAAGATCATCAATGAATATAAGGGGAAAATGCCGGTCTATCATTTTGACTTATATCGCTTGGCCGGCCTGACAGATTTAAGCAGCCTGGGTTATGAAGAATATTTTTATGGCCAGGGGGTATCCCTGGTAGAATGGGCGGAAAAGATTATTCCCTATTTGCCTAAGCAATATCTGCAGGTAGAATTACGCCGGGTTAATGAGCAAACCCGTAAAATCATTCTGACTGATTGGAGAAAGAAAAAGTGATCCCTGCTCTTCCCATGAAAACTTTACAGCAGCGAACGGGAGTATCTGGTAGTATTAAAATTGGCTTTGGCCTGAGCTGGAAAGGAAGGACGGGGTGATAATTTTAGGTATTGAAACTTCTACCAGGATCGGCAGCGTAGCTCTGGCTGATAAAGGGGAAATATTAGTGGAAGCTGATTTATCCGGGGTCATGAACCATTCAGAAAAATTACTGCCGGCGATAGAAAAAATTATGGCTGCCAGGAAAATAGGTTTTGCCGAGATTGGCCGTATTGCTGTTTCCACCGGTCCAGGATCATTTACTGGTTTACGCATTGGTTTGACCGTGGCCAGGACTTTGGCCCAGATGCTGCGCAAAAAAGTGGTAGGTATCCCTACCCTGGATTGTCTAGCCGCCATGGTACCAACCCGGGAAGGGCTGATCTGCCCGTTAATATCAGCCATCCAAGGACAGGTGTATTATGCCCTCTATCAATGTTCTGCCGGACAGAGACCTAAAAAGATCACTGATTACCGGTTAGCGCCAATTAAAGAATTGGAACAGGACTTGAAAAACCGGCGGCAAAAGGTCATTTTCACCGGAGAAGCCTTATTCTCGATCCAGGCTTCCCTGCCGCAAAGTTTTAATGATAAAACCAGCTTTGCTGCGCCTGAAGTATGGCGTCCGACTGCGGCCTGGATCAGCTTGCTGGGCAGCTGGTATAAACCTCAACTATGGGTTAGCCTGGTACCATATTATATCAGACCTTCAGAAGCTGAATGGCAATGGCAACTCAACAGACGGGATTGGTTATAATCCAATCCCGATTCTTGAGTGAAAAGGAAAATGATATGGATATTACCTATGCGCATTTGAAAGAAGAAGATATTGACTCCATCTTAAAAATCGAGCAGGCCAGTTTTCCCCTGCCTTGGACCAGAAGCATGTTTGAACAGGAATTGCATATTCCCACCAGTCACTTTTTTGTCGCCAGGACCCTTCCTGGCAAGGAGATCATTGGTTATGCCGGCTACTGGCAAGTAGTCGATGAATTACACCTAATCAATATTGCCATCAAACCAGAATTGCGGCGACAGGGACTGGGAAAACACCTTTTGTACTATATTTTATGTGACGGCAAGCGCTTAGGATTAAAGAGAGCTACTTTAGAAGTACGGGCCTCTAATCTTGCCGCCCAGAGACTATACGAGCAGATTGGCTTCAAAAACATTGCTCGGCGCAAGAACTATTACGCCAATAACCAGTAAGAAGCTGTTATTATGTCGCTCTATAATCTCGCACAAATCAGTTAATATTTCCTTGCAATTTACTTGCCCAATTTACTTGCCTAATCCCCTTTACAAGTATAGGTTTTTATGATATATATATAATACGATTAGTAACTCATTTTTTGGAGACTTAATGTTCAATTTCATTCGGCAAAGAATCGAATTGAAATTAGGAGCTGTTTTTCTTGGCGTTGTTTTTATCCCTATTACGGTAATGTCCTTTATGAGCTTCAACTTGATCCTTAAAGGGATACAACGTGAAATACAACAGCGCATTGTCAGCGACTTGAATGTCGCGGTTGCTATTTATGATAAGATTAAGCACCAACTGCGTTATACCATCCGTGATCAAAGCAGCCGGGTAAAATATTATTTCGACACTGAAACCCTGGAAGACCTGCCGGCTTTTCTAAAAGCAGTGGCTGAACAGAACAATTTAGATGTTCTTTTAGTAACTGATAGGAGAGGGATAGTTATTGCCCGGGGTAATTTGCCAGCGCTTAAAGGCGATAATTTAGCTGGCCAGGCTTACCTCAAAAGAGCCCTGGCCGGCGAGGATCTAGTCTCGACGGAACTGGTCACTACGGAAGAGATGAAAACCGAAGGTATTAAGAGCGCTGACCCTAAAGCCTTGATGATCAGAGTCGTTATGCCAGTGAAAGAGCCGGCTGGTACGGTGCGGGCCGTGATGATCGCCGGATACCTGCTTAATAACAATAACAAGATAGTGGATCTGATCACCGATCTCATTGGCGCTCAGGCTGCTGTCTTCCAGGAAGATACGATTATTTCGAGCAGCCTGCGAACCAAAGATGGCGTGCGGATCAGGGGCGGTAAAACCAATCAGAAAATTGTCGCTGCCGTGTTGCGCAACGGTAAACAATATATCGGGGAAGATGAGATCTTTGGCACGGGCTATATCAATGGTTATATTCCGCTTCGTAACGCCAATGACCAGGTCGTAGGCAGCCTGTATCTACGGGCCAGCGAAGAAGGATTCATGGAAATAAAACAGAAAGTGATATCCGCCATTAGCTATATGGCTGGATTTAGTATATTGCTGGCTCTGACCATCGGTTTTCTCGTAGGCCGACCTCTGACTAAATCCATTGAGAGTCTGCGGCGGGGAGCGATGGCTGTTGCCAATAGTGATTTTGACCATAAAATCAAGGTAGACACTGATGATGAACTGAAACAATTAGCTGATTCTTTCAATGCCATGACCGAAGAATTAAAGGAAGCACAGAAAAAGTTACTGCAATCGGAAAAGATGGCGGCTCTCGGCCAAATTGCCGCGGCCGTCAGCCACGAGCTAAAAAATCCGCTGACCGGTATCAAGATGGCCGCCTATTTTCTAAGAAACAAAGTCAGCCGCGAAGATAGCGAAGCTAATAAGAGCCTTTCCGCTATCGAGTCAGAAGCTGACCGGGCCAACAAGATTGTTATGGAAATATTAACCTTCTCGCAACCGATCAGCCCCATCTTCAATTCAATACAGGTGAACGAAGTATTAGCTGAAATATTGCCCTTACAGGAGTACCAGGCTGAGCGGCATGATATCAAAGTGACCAAGCGCTTGCAGGAGAATATCGGCGCGGTTAAAGCGGACCGCGATCAGCTAAAACAGATTTTTGATAATTTGATCAACAATGCCTTGCAAGCCATGGGTGCGGGGGGTGAGTTGACCGTAATTACCCTGGCCGAAAAAAATATAATCAAAGTCAAGATCAAGGACACGGGGACAGGCATCCAGGAAGAAAATCTAAAATCCATTTTCCAGCCCTTCTTTACCACGAAAGATAAAGGCATTGGCTTAGGGTTGTCTATAGTGAATGAAATCGTCAAGAAGCACCAAGGTACAATTTCAGTTGAAAGCAGGTTAGGCCTGGGAACTACGTTTATTGTCAGCTTTCCCAAACTTGTAGTATAGGAGTAACGCCCATTGAAAAATTCCTATACTGATTACGCAGATTCTTAACAAAGATTACACCGCTTAAAAACATATAGGTTAATGTAATCTGTGCCTGTCCGCGCGGCCTTGATCCCGATTTATCGGGATCAGCAGGGGATAATCGTCTTTTTAAATCTGTGAAATCAACAAGTCTAACTTGAAGTATAGGAATTTCAATCCTATACTTGATTACACGGATTTCCAAAAGATTACACCGATTACCAGCCTAGTCGCTGATAAAAATCTGTGTAATCTTCGTAATAATCGGTGTAATCAGTTAGCGGAACGAAGTGG
>JACRDM010000095.1 GCA_016218565.1 Elusimicrobiota bacterium
ACAGCGCAACGGTCTCAGACTCCGTCGGGTTCTTGTATCCTTGCCCATATCGGTTACAAGACTTCTGCCTTCTCCTAAATGAACAGTAACGGCCTCCGACACGATGAGTAATTTCGGAGCTCAATCCCTTCACTTGCGTTGTAGCCCTGTATCCCATCCCCTTAGCTTCACGATAACAAGTTACCCTGTCAGGTGTAAGGTTCAGTTCTGAAGCGCTGGCTAAGCTTTCTTCAGATTGGATTTTCACCAACCGGATATTACAGACTTCTCTTGGCGCACTCATTTAATTTCTCCTAAGACGGTTAGTCCGGCTTTAACTTTATCCTTAACTTTAACCCTAACCTCTACATCCAGCGGTACATAGATATCTACCTGGGAGCCAAGTTTGATCATCCCGATACGCTCTCCCTGGGATACTCCCTGCTGCGTATGCACCCACCACACGATTCGCCTGGCGATCAGCCCGGCAATCTGTTTGATCAATATTTTCACTTTAGCATTTTCTATACCAATCAGGTTTTGCTCGTTCTCTTCACTCGCCTTCTCCAGGTTCGCAGGCATGAATTTGCCTTTTCTATATTCTAGGTAACCGATACGCCCCTTGATCGGCGACCGTTGAACATGTACATCCAGGGGAGTCATAAATATCTTAACGATCCGGGCCGGCGCCTTTAAAAACTTATCTTCACTCGTTTCCTTGATCTCAATTACTTCTCCATCTGCCGGAGAATAAATAATTTTATCATTTTCCTTAGTTTTCCGGCTTGGATCCCGAAAGAAATATACCAGGAACAGGGTAATAAAAATAATAATAATACTCAACTGTCCGAATATTACCAGCCAATAGCTCAACATATAGCCGGCTATGGACAGGAGCAAAAAAACCTTGATTATCTTGAACCCTGCTTTATTTATTCCCAAACATCGGCCCCCTGCTTTAATTTGTGTAATCTATTTTCGAAATCTGGGTAATCGTTTCTGACTAAAACCTCAGATACGTTACTGGCATATAAATATTATTACCGCCGGCGCGCGCCAATAATAGCCAGCGGGATAATGCTCCAGAATTGCCAAAAGCCTTTTTTATAGCCGAATTTTTTTACCGTCCACCGCCACCAAAGATAACCAGCCATTCCGCCGGCCACACTGTAGGCAGTCACTCTGCCGGCGTTCATCTCTCCCGGAAAATGCAGCCGGTCAATCTGCGATTTAGCTCCCACCTAGCTGCCCACCGCATAACCAAGGGGAAATCCAATCAGCATGCCAGCGCGGTCAGTTTGTTCGCGGTCCAGGTTGAGAGCCTAGCTGACACCATAACCAGCCACTGCCCCCACCATCCCACCGCTCAAGCCGCCAATGGTAGCCGAGAATGCCACCCGATGTTTATCCCACTGCTCCGCCGTTAGAACTTGCGCGAGCAACAGCATCAGGATAAACACGAAAATAACTATTCTATTGTATCCAGTTTTTTCTATCAACCATCAACCATCAACTAATTACTTTTTTTTAAGCCAGCTCATCATCCCGCGCAGTTTCGCTCCAACTTTTTCGATCAGCATATCGTCGGTGCGTTTGCGTAAGGCATTAAACGTCGGCCGTCCAGCCTGGTTTTCCAGGAGCCACTCAGTGGCAAACCTACCGCTGCGGATCTCTTCAAGTATCTTGACCATTTCCTTGCGGGTAGCATCAGTGATTATTCTCTTGCCGCGGGTCAGGTCGCCAAATTCAGCAGTATCGCTGACTGAATATCTCATCCTGCTGATGCCGCCTTCATAGAATAGATCAACGATCAATTTTAATTCATGCATGCATTCAAAATACGCGATCTCCGGCTGATAACCAGCCGCGACCAGTGTTTCAAATCCGGCATTTACCAACTCAGTCACGCCGCCGCACAACACGACCTGCTCGCCGAACAAGTCAGTTTCAGTTTCCTCGGCAAAAGTAGTTTCAATAACGCCGGCTCTGGTGCCGCCAATACCCTTAGCATACGCCAAAGCATATTTCTTGGCTTTGCCTGTAGCATTCTGATAAATAGCGATCAGATTCGGCACGCCACTACCCTCAGTGAAAACTCTTCTCACTAAATGGCCAGGGCCTTTAGGAGCAACCATGAACACATCCACATCCTTTGGCGGGACAATCTGGCCAAAGTGAATATTAAAACCATGTGAAAATACCAGTGCTTGGCCGGCCTTCAGGTTCGGCTCCACTGCTTCACGGTAAATTTTGGACTGGGTCTGATCCGGCGCTAACATCTGGATGATGTCTGCCTTCTGCACTAACTCTGCCGCGGTCATTGGTGTAAATCCATTTTTGATAGCCAGATCATAATTGGGCAGGCCTTTGAGCTCTGACACGATTACATTGACACCGCTATCTCTCAGATTCTGCGCCTGGGCATGCCCCTGGCTGCCATAACCAATAATACCGACCACTTTACCTTTCAACAACTTCAGATCCGCATCCTTATCATAATACATCTTCACAGCCATTTTCGTCTTACCTCCTTGTTTTGGCGTATAGCGTATAGATTCTTCGATTTCCTAAACGCTTAACGCTACCCGCTATCCGCTATTTTTTTATTACCTCGCGCCATCGCCACTATTCCGGTTCTGACCATTTCTTTGATGCCAAATGGCTTGACTATCTCTACGAAAGCCTTAATCTTTTCTTCATTGCCGGTCATTTCAATGATCAACGAATTAGAACCGACATCCACTATCTTGGCCCGGAAAATATCCACGATTTGCAGAATTTCCGATCTAGTACCCTTGTCAGCGCTCACCTTGACCAGGATCAAATCGCGCTCTAAATGCTCGGTGTCAATAAAATCACTCACTCTGATCACATCGACCAGCTTATTGAGTTGCTTCTCGATCTGCTCCAGGATCCGTTCATCGCCGCGCACAATAATGGTCATGCGCGAAATGCTGGGATCTTCTGTTTCACCGACCGCCAGGCTGTCGATATTATAGCCCCGGGCGCTGAACAGATTGGCGATACGCGCCAAAACCCCGGCTTTGTTCTCTACCAAAACACTAATTGCATGTCTCATACTACCTCCAGATAATTCAAAAATCAAAATGCAAAAATAAAAACCACATATAAAAATTAAAAATATTACCTAAATTTTTATATTAAATATTTGATCTTTGATTTTCTAAGCGACTCCCTGTAATATCTCGTCCAGCGCTGCGCCAGCGGGCACCATTGGGAACACATTCTCTTCCGGTTCCACTTTAAAATCCAGAAAAACCGGCTGGTCTATTTTAATGGCTTTTTGGATAGCGGCTTTCACGTCGCTCTTCTTTTCCACGCGGATACCAACAGCTCCATACGCTTCTGCTAATTTCACAAAATCAGGATTGCCGGAGAGTACTGTACCAGAATAACGTTTCTTATAGAACATCTGCTGCCATTGCCGGACCATGCCTAAATAACCGTTATTCAATATCGCCACTTTCACCGGTATCTTGTTATGGGCCGCGGTGGCCAGTTCCTGGATATTCATCTGGATACTGCCGTCACCAGCAATATCAAAAACAACTTTTTCAGGACAAGCAACTTTGGCTCCGATCGCGGCCGGGAAACCAAAACCCATTGTCCCTAGCCCGCCGCTGGAAATAAACGAACGCGGTGTTTTGTATTTAAAGAACTGCGTGGACCACATCTGGTTCTGGCCCACTTCAGTAGTGATGATGCCATTTCCTTTCGTGACCTCACAAATTTGCTCAATGACATATTGGGCCCGCAGTTCCCCGTCCTTTTTATAGGTAAGAGGAAAATCTTTTTTCCAGATCTCGATCTGTTTGTGCCAATCAGTCATCTTGGTTTTCTTAGCCACTAATTTCACTAATTCTTCGATAATGATCCGGGCATCTCCCACGATAGGCACGTCCACGTAGATATTCTTGGAAATGCTGGTGGGATCGATATCAACATGGATAATCTTGGCTCCCGGAGCGAATTTATCCAATCTCCCGGTAACCCGGTCATCAAACCGCGCTCCCACGGCAATGATCAAATCGGATTTCTGTGTAGCGTGATTAGCGCTAGATGTCCCGTGCATTCCCACCATGCCTAAAGACAGATCATGAGCGCTCGGGAAAGCGCCGATCCCCATCAGGGTCCAAATGACCGGCAGTTGCGCTTTTTCTGCCAGCGCCAGGATCTCTTTATGCGCGCCGGAAGTAATGACGCCGCCGCCGATATACAGAACCGGCTTCTCGGCCTGATTGATCAACTCAGCAGCCTTCTTGATCTGGCCGGGATGTCCTTTATAATTGGGCCGGTAGCTCCTGATATCTACCAGCGCGGGATAGGAAAACTCGCACTCTGCCTTCTGCACATCCACCGGCAGATCAATCAACACTGGTCCCGGACGTCCGGTCTGGGCGATGTAAAAAGCCTCTTTGATAGTCCTGGCCAGATTACACACGTCTTTCACCAAATAATTATGTTTAGTCACCGGACGGGTGATCCCGGTAATATCTGCTTCCTGAAACGCATCATTGCCGATCAGGTTAGTCGCCACCTGGGCAGTAATTGCGATCATGGGAATCGAATCCATATTGGCATTGGCCAATCCTGTCACCAGATTGGTCGCACCCGGGCCGCTGGTGGCAAAACAAATTCCCACTCTACCTGAGGCCCGGGAATAACCTTCAGCCATATGAGCTGCTCCCTGTTCATGCCGGGTCAGGATAAATCTCAGCGGAGAATCGTACAACACATCAAAAGTGGGTAAAAACACCCCTCCTGGAATACCAAACACAATCTCCACTTTTTCCTTAAGTAATGATTCAATTAATATTTGCGCGCCTGTCTTTCGCATTAATAAACCTCCATTTAATCCCCAAATATCAAAACTCAAAATCCAAAACAAGCACCACTAACAAATTATAAAACCTTGGTTTCATTTTGTATTAACTTGTTATTTGGAATTTGTCATTTGTCATTTATTTAAGCACTGCTCCAGCGCTCGCATTGGTTACCAGCTTCGCATATCGTCCTAGTACCCCTTCGCTGGCCTTGGGCAGTGGCGCTTTCCACCTGGCTAAGCGGGTCTTGATTTCCATTTCAGTCAGGCGTATATCCAGCCGTTTCTTGGGGATATCTATCTGGATCATATCACCTTCTTTGATAATAGCGAGCGGACCTCCTTCAGCGGCCTCTGGGGACACATGCCCGACAGCGCAACCACGGGTCCCGCCGGAAAATCTGCCGTCGGTGATCAACGCCACATACTTATCTAATCCCAAACCGCATAAAGCGCTGGTCGGGGTCAACATCTCCCGCATACCCGGACCGCCTTTTGGTCCTTCATAGCGGATAACAATAACATCGCCTTTTTTAATTTTGCCACCCATAATAGCGGCCACCGCTTCTTCCTCGCTTTCAAAGACTCTGGCCGGACCAACATGGGTCAGCATATCCGCAACTACACCGATCTGTTTTACAATCGCGCCGTTGGGGGCAAGGGTCCCCTTCAGCACGGCCAGTCCTCCTGTGGCAGACCACGGTTTGTTAAATGGTCGAATCACTTCCTTGTTTTTCACTTCCACGGCCTTTATATTTTCTTCCACAGTCTGACCGGTTACGGTAATTGGCGTGGTCTTAATTAATTTTTTCTGGCTCAGTTCTTTCATTATCGCCATCACTCCACCGGCCGCGTCTAAATCCTGCAGATGGTACGGCCCGGCTGGAGCCATATTGCAAATATGCGGAATCTTGGAACTTACTTCATTGATTATATCCAGGTCAAATTCGACCTGCGCTTCCTTGGCAATAGCCGGCAGATGCAATGCCGTATTGGACGAACCGCCAAAAGCCATATCCACAGAGAAAGCGTTATAGAAAGCATTCTTGGTCATGATATCACGCGGACGAATATTGCGCTTCACCAGATCAATAATGCGCATGCCGGCATACTTGGCTAGCCGATAACGGGCGGCAAAAACAGCCGGGATAGTACCATTACCAGGTAGGGCAATACCTAACGCTTCACAGAGACAATTCATCGAGTTGGCAGTGTACATACCTGAACAGGAACCAGCGCCGGGACAAGCCACATCTTCCAGTTCAGATAGTTCTTTTTCAGTCATCTTCTTAGCCGCCACCCTGCCAACCCCTTCAAACATGCTCTGAACCAGGTCGCAGGCTTTTCCGGCTGCGTCTTTACCGGCCAGCATGGGACCGCCGCTGATGACAATGCTCGGAATATTAAGACGCGCTGCCGCCATCACCATGCCGGGAATAACTTTATCACAATTTGGTATCAGCACCAGGCCGTCAAACGGCATGGCTTTACCGGTGATCTCCACCGAGTCAGCGATCACTTCGCGGCTAGGCAGGGAATATTTCATGCCGCCATGATTCATAGCAATACCATCACATATACCGATGGTCCTGAATTCCATAGGCGTGCCGCCAGCCATTCTTACGCCAGCTTTGACTGCCTCACAAATTTTATCCAAATGAATATGGCCGGGGACAATCTCATTCCCAGAATTGGCAACTCCTATGATCGGCAAATTCAACTCTTCATTGGTATACCCCATGGCCTTAAATAATGAACGGTGCGGGGCCTTTTCTAATCCCTTTTTCATCGCGTCACTGCGCATTTTTATTCTCCTCCAAATTCTGACATGCGGCTCAATCACTTTGCTCGAATTCACGCCTGTCCCCCTATCCTGATTCCGATTTTCGGAATCAAGGGGGATAATCTGCATTATTAATCAGCGTAATCGTGCTACTTCTTCAGTAGCTTATATTCAAATGAGTCAACCAGAGCTTTCCAGCTGGCGTCAATGATATTCTCGCTGACACCTACTGTGTTCCAGATATGCTCCTTATCCTGGGATTCAATAAGCACCCGTACTTTTGCGGCGGTTGCCTCACCCGTATTTATAACACGAACTTTAAAGTCAACCAACCGCATTTCTTTCAATGCCGGATAAAATTTCTCCAGCGCTTTACGCAGAGCATTGTCCAAAGCATTAACCGGGCCATCGCCCTCAGCGGCTACGTGAACATGCTCATCTCCAACAGTAAGTTTTATCGTTGCTTCGGAAAGAAGTTCGCCGTTTCGGTTTTCCACAATAACTTTAAAGCCCTTCAGTTCAAAAAATTTTCTATAATGGCCAGTGGCTTTCTTCATAAGTATTTCCAGCGACGCTTCCGCCGCTTCAAACTGATACCCTTCATGCTCAAGATCCTTAACAACTTGTAAAATATCCTTTGTCTGCGGATTGTTTGGATCAAGTTGTAAACCGATTTTCTGCGCTAAGAACATTATATTGCTCTTACCAGAAAGTTCGGATACAAGTATGCGCCTTTGATTACCAACTATTTCAGGCGAAATATGTTCATACGTTTCACTTTTACGTTCCACAGCACTGACATGAATACCAGCTTTGTGAGCAAACGCGCTTACCCCTACATACGGTTGGTGATCGTGGGGCGCAACGTTAGCCACTTCACTTATATATCTGGAAATAGCTGTTAATTTGTTCAAATTATTCTTGCTCACTGCAGTTAAACCAAGTTTTAGGTTGAGCGCCGGAATAATAGAACATAGATTCGCGTTTCCGCAACGTTCTCCATAACCGTTGATTGTTCCTTGCACATGAACGACGCCCACATGAACCGCGGATAAAGAATTGGCTACCGCTGCCTCCGCATCATTATGCGCATGAATACCCACAGGCGTCTTGAAGACCTTTACCACCGTAGCCGCAATCTCTTCCACTTCAAATGGCAGTGAGCCGCCATTAGTATCACAAAGTACAAGACAATCAGCCCCGGCCTGCTCCGCTGTCTGTAAAGATTTCATAGCATATTCCGCATTATCTTTGAACCCATTGAAAAAATGTTCAGCATCATAGATAACTTCCAATCCTTTTTTCTTTAAGAAATTCACAGAATCGAAAATCATCTCTAAATTTTCTTCAAGAGTTACCCGTAGCGCATACTTCACATGCAGATCCCAGGATTTGCCAAAAATAGTTACCACCGGGGTTTTTGCCTCAAGCAGAGCTTTGATGTTGGGGTCTTTATCTGTTTTGTTCTGATGATGCCGCGTGCTGCCAAAAGCAGCCACTTTAGCCTGTTTTAGTTTTAGTTTTTTCGCTTTCTGGAAATAAAGGATATCCTTAGGATTAGATCCAGGCCAGCCACCCTCTACATAATCGATCCCCAGCTCATCCAGTTTATGGGTAATACTGATCTTATCTTCCAGCGAATAGCTGATCCCTTCCGCTTGCGCCCCATCCCGCAGGGTAGTATCGTATAAATAAATTTTTTTCATAATTAATACCCTCTAAAATTTCCTTAGCTAAAATGAATAGCCTATTTTTAAACCAGCTGTTAGGCCACTAAAATCAAGTTCAAGTCCACCAAACATTTTTTTATTTATCTTTGCAAAACGATAATCAACAAATCCCCCTAACCGTATTTTATTGTTTAAAAAATTACTATAATGCTAACGCACTTGCTTGCTTAACAACATACATTTTCTTCTCCTCCGTGGTTATTTTTATCTTTCACTACCTTTGTATCCAACTTTTTCAGGACTTCTTTGAAATTAGCTTTAATCTCCGGCAAGCGCTTTTTGATTGTTTCCCACACCACTTCCAGTTTCACCCCAAAATAATCATGAATCAATTTATCGCGCATACCAGCCATTTCTCTCCAGGGAATACGCGGCTAGTTTTCTCTTATTTTCTGCGGAATATTTTTCACGGTTTCGCCTACGATCTCAAAATTTCTGATCACCGCATCTATGGTTTTTTCATCAGTGCTCAATTGATCAAACGACAGTCCTGTTACATACTTTTCTATCTTTTCAATAGCTTCAATTATATCGTCAAGATAGAGTCTATAATCTCTTTTCATATATTCACTGCCTCTTTTAAGATACCATCCCTTATTCTGGGCTTTAAGGCATCCTTCATAATCAAATCTACTTTATGGTACACGATATCGCTTAAGTAATTTTCCAACTCAATAAACTTAAACAAATCAATAACCTTATCAAACTCTACCAAAATATCCACATCGCTGTCTTTAGTCTGTTCGCCTCTGGCATATGAGCCAAAGATAGCCAAGGATTTCACCTTGTAATCCCGCTCCAGCTCCGCCTTGTGCTGTTTAACAATACTTTTTATTTCATCTGTTTGTTGCATAGATTTTTATCCTTATCGTTATTTATTTTTTCTTTTCCAGGTGAAAGGCTTTGTGGATAACTTTCACGGCTTTTTCCACATGCACACTCTTGATCACGCAAGAAATTTTAATCTCGCTGGTGGAGATCATTTCAATGTTAATGCCGGCCCGCGCCAGAGCGCTGAACATCTTGCTGGCAACACCGACATGCGAACGCATACCCACGCCGACCATAGAGATCTTGGCTACATTTCTATCATGGATCACCTCAGTTGCTCCCAGCTCTTGTCTTATTTTTTCCATGACTTCCAGGGTTTTTGGCAGATCCTTATGATTGACGGTAAAAGAAATATCGTTCCGGCCATCAGCCGCGCTGGATTGGATAATCATATCTATATTGATACCCTTGGCCGCCAATTCTGTAAACATACTGGCTGCCACACCGGGCTTATCCGGCAAGTCGAGGATCGAGATTTTAGCTTGATTTTTATCACTGGCAATGCCTCGGACAACGACATCTTCCATTTTTGTGACCTCCCTGGTAATGATCGTGCCTGGTTCATAAGAAAACGTGGAACGCACATGAATATCAATATTAAATTTTTTCGCCATTTCGATTGACCTGGCTTGCATCACTTGCGCTCCCAATCCGGCCATCTCCAGCATTTCATCATACGAGATCACGTCCAGCTTCCTGGCAGCCGGGACAACACGCGGGTCAGTAGTATAGACCCCTGGCACATCTGTGAAAATCTCGCAGACATCCGCTTTTAACACTGAGGCCAGCGCTACTGCGGTCAGATCTGAACCGCCCCGGCCCAAAGTAGTGATATCTTCATCTTCAGTAATACCCTGAAAACCGGCTACCACCACGATATTGCCTTTCTTTAACTCTTTCCTTATTTTATCAGTGTGAATATGCACGATCTTGGCCATATTATGGATCTTGTCAGTCAATATACCAACTTGGGCGCCAGTCAAGGAAATCGCTTTATACCCTTTGTCTTTAATGGCCATGGCTAATAGAGCAATGGACATCTGCTCTCCTGTAGAAAGCAGCATATCCATTTCCCTGTCATCCGGCTCAGCAGTAATCTTTTCCGCCCACGTGATTAAGTCATCAGTGGTATCTCCGGGAGCGGAAACCACCACCACTACTTTATTTCCCGTATCTCTGGTTTCCATAATCCGCCGGGCAACGTTTTTAATTTTTTCCGCATCAGCTACGCTGGACCCACCAAATTTCATTACTACTAAACCCACAATTAACTACCCCCAAATCAAAATTCACCTGTCCCCGCGTCTTTGATTTGTTCCGTAGGACAAATCAGCAGGGGAAATTCCAAAAATCAAAATCCAAAATATTTGAATTACCAATAACCAAATCTCAAACACCAAACAAATTTCAATATTTAACTATCAAAACATCCATCAGATGGTTATTTATTTTTGAATTTTGCACTGTCATTTTGATATTTGATTTTTGATATTTGGATTTAGATGAAAAATTTCTCCTTGGAGAGAAATTTTTCAATCAGCTTATATCCCTGGTCATAAATATTTTTAGTTTCCTTGACTGTTAGTTCATCAAATTTTCCCACGCCGCTGGGCTCGATGTCACTACCTGCCACCACAAACGGCACTGCCTCCCGGGTATGGGTTCGCAAGGAAATAGGAGTTGGATGGTCAGGTAATACCAGAATACGGTAATCACCGAATTTTTTGATCCCTTCGGCTATCCGGCCAACCACTTCATAATCAAAATCTTCCACTGCCTTCTTTTTCATCTGAATATCGCCGTTATGCCCAGCTTCATCCGGCGCTTCCACATGAACAAAGACAAAATCATTTTTCTCCAATGACCGCAAGGCATATTCTGCCTTACCCCGGTAATTGGTATCAATGTAGCCAGTCGCTCCAGGGACATCGATCACGTCCAGCCCGGCATACCGGCCCAGGCCCTTGATCAGATTCACCGCGGAGATCACCGAGCCGGTTAAACCAAACTTCTCTTTGAAAGTCGGTAATTGGGGCCTTTTTCCTTGCCCCCATAACCAGATCATATTGCCGGTCTTTTTCCTATCTTCCGCGCGGCGCTGGTTCACCAGATGTTTTTCTAGCAAAGGAACTGAGCTAAACATCAATTCCTGGATAATTTCCTGTCCTTTGCCCGTGGGTAAAAAAACTCCAATTTTTTGATTGGTGATATCGTGCGGCGCGGTAGTCTTCAAGTCAACAAAATCACCTTTGATCACAGTCACATGCCGATAGCTCATGCCCGGATAAAAGCGCACCTTGTCAGTTCCTAATTTATCCTGCATATATTTAATCAATGTTTTGGCAGCCTCGGTAGAAATATGCCCGGCGCTGTAATCTATCATTACTCCGTTTTCAATATGTACCAGGTTGCAGCGAAAAGCATTTTCTTCCCCCTCTAGCATTACGCCCATGTTAGCTGCTTCCAGCGGCCCGCGACCGGTATAATATTTTCCCGGGTCATAGCCCATCAGCGACAGGGCAGCCACATCGCTGCCCGCTGGCAAATTATCAGGAATATTTCTGACCAGCCCTTCATGGCCAATAACGCATAACTTATCCATATACTCAGTATTGGCTGCTTCCAGAATAGATTTAAAACCTAGCTCAGGAATGGGATAGTCAGCCATGCCATCACCGATAAGAATTGCGTATTTCATTAAAAGCCCCTTGGATTACGCAGATTATTAAAACAGATTACGCGGATTAAAGCCTTATCTCTTTCTTGAGCTTTTTTAAAAGCAGCTTTAATCCTGTATACCAATAATGTTCAGCGCGCTTATACACCCTGCCTGAACGGCTATAAGCCCGTATACCTTCCTGAACTACATCTCGCGCTTCCTGCAGGCGACTTTCACCTAAAAGAAAACTGGCATACCAATAACGAGCTTCTTCACCATCGAAACGAGACGCTATTTTTCTAAATATCTCTGCCGCTTCCTGTTTCCTGCCTACTTGCTCATAAACTCGCGCCATCAGCAGCTGTCGTTCTTTACCGCGTTCAGTGGCGCTTTTTTCTTCCAGAGTATCCAACACGGTTTTACATTCTTCGTAGTTCTTATTCTGAAATAATATTATGGCATAGGTTAAAAGCACGTAAAAATCATTGCGTGACGGCCCGGTCAGACAATCCTTAATCAGGGCTAGAGCTTCCTGCTGACGATTATACCTGGCATAGAGCTCAGCCAAATTCACCCGGTTGGTTACTGTGTCCAAATCTTTAAGTGTCTCTTCATATTCCCGGATCTTCATCTTCTGAAAAACCGGCAGCTCAATAGACGGCAGTTCCCTTAATCTAAAATCAGGCAGTATCTCAAACCAGGCGTAAATCACCACGCCAATCACCGGCACAAACATAATCAACCAAATCCAATTATAATTCCTGCCAGTCTTGATTACATGCGCGACGCAGATACCCTGCAGTAACAATATCAGATAATAATGATTACTCCCAAACAAGTTAGTCTCCACTTCGTTCCGCTAACTAATTACAAAGATTATCCAGCTTACTTATATTTTGTTCTATTTAAACTTGCGTCTCATTACGAAAGCCAAAGCTTTAGCTACCGAAAAGACAATGAAGAAAAAAAAGACATATATCCCATATATTGCATCCCCCACGTTCCATATATCATAAACATGCACACTGCGATAAAGCACAAAAATAGGTATGGTAATAATCAAAAGCGCTCACTACTGGGCCTATAACTAACTCTTTCACTCTTTTTGTCATCTTCATTCTTATATACCCTTATTTCGCTTAATCACTCTATTCTTACCTTAACCATCTAAGGTAGCATGGTTACAATCCGATTTCTCGCTTGATGGCTTTGAGTTTGGCTGACATTCCTTTGAGCCATCTCTTATTATCCCTTATATTTGCTCAACCAAATAAGATTACCTTTTGTATTTCCCTGAGACGCCTTGGTTAAAAAGATAAGTGTTCGCCGCAAAAGTATTGAAAAGGGAATCTGATCGCTAACTATTATCCCGTAATGCTCACCTTTTACCTTTTTGTGCAACTGCACAAAGTCTTTTATATTAATAAGTTAATATTGTTCTCTTATCTTTTATGGCTATGCCTAATTGTTCTTCATCAGAGAGACCACATAATTTCTTTTCCAAACAGCTAACTACATCATATCCTCGATCCCTCAATATTTCAGCCAAAAGAGGCCGGATATCTTCATCAAGATATATTTTTACATTTTCCACGATGCCTCTTGATGGACTTTAAGCAGTTTTTCTATTTCTTCTTTATGATCATAATAATAAGAAAGAGCATCATAGATAGCGGCTAAACTAAGATGAGAAAATTCCCTGGCCAATTCTTCCGGCAGCATCCCCTCTTTTATAACATAGAAAACAATTGATCGCACAGGAAAGCGAGTTCCCCTAATTACAGGTTCTCCTCCCTGAATTTTTAAATTTCTGCTTATGTAACAATGACTCAATCTTTCCGCAGTTTTAGTCACTAGTTTTTCTCCTCGCGGACAACCCGATCTCTTGCTTGATCACTTCTATCTTTGCTTAAAATATCCTGAATCTCAGCAGTTTCCGCATTGCTATATCGTAAACCACATTAGCATTAACTTCATTCGTATCAATCATAATATTAGCCGGGATATCTTCAAATCTTTTATATAGCTTATCTACAAAGGTAAATTTATCAGGATATGAAAACTGAAAAAGCCATTTACCGCCTTGTTCTCTCTTCTTTTTCTTCTTGATTCTTTCCTGCAGCGTTTTCTTCGAAGCAACAAGCTTTATAACAAGCCTATTAGACACTGGTCTTTTTGCCGGTAGAATTTCTTCAAGAAGATTTAATCCAGTTGTTTCCAGAATACAATTCTTTTCCTTTTGATAACTCTTCAGGCCCTTAGATAAAGAATACCAAGCTTTATTCTCTCCTTCATAAGTCATTGGATACTTTGCTCTATATTCTCCTATGCGGAAAATTGGTAAATCATAATCGCATTCTATCTTTTCGGCTAAAGTCGTTTTCCCAGCTCCTGGTAATCCAATAATATGAACAATCGTCATCCTTTTTCTACCCGACCGATTCCCGTTTTCTATACCGATATCTTTTTTCTTCCAGAATAATAAGAGCTTTAGCCAAATTTCTATTCTCGATAATTTTAGCTTTTAAAAAAGTAGTTAACCTCTTATTAGTATGCTCGACTGTTTGAGGATTTATCCTCAAGACTATGATGCCAACATCTATGTTTGAGGCAAAATAAAAAATCTCGCCAAAATCCAAGTCAAAAGTAATAATAATACGATTTTCTTGCTGCGCTAATGAAACCACCTTCTCATCTTCAGCGCCTGGCAATCCAACTTCAACCACGCTGGTAATATCATAGCCCAGTTGTCTTATTGTTTTCACTGTTAATGGTGAAATATTTTCATCTGCCAAATATTTCAGCATTTTTATGCTTCCGCTAATTCTAATTCTTCATATTTAGCTAACGAAGCTGCGTAATTCAAAGCCTCTCCGATATCTTCTTTTGTCAGCGCAGGATAAGCTTCTATAACTTTCTCTATTGTGTATCCTGAGGCAAACAATTCTACAATCAAATATACTGGAATACGAGTGCCTTTAATCACTGGCTTACCACACAATATTTTTGGATTTGTTTGTATCCGCGTAAACATGTTATACCTCCTCTTTTTACAACCCTATTTCCTGTTTAATTACATCTAATTTCGCTTCTACGACTTTGGGTTGGGTAGCGACTTTGATCGCCCGGTCCGGGTCTTTTAATCCATGACCAGTCAGGATACATACTACCTTAATTGTCCGCGGTCCGCGGTCAGCAGTCTGTTGAAAATATCCTTTTTCGATATACTTCTTTAAACCAGCTACCCCGGCGGCGCTGGCTGGTTCGCAGAATACGCCTTCCAAACTAGCTAACAACTTATATGCTTCCACGATATCATCGTCACTGACCATATCGATCACTCCACCGGATTCGTCACGGGCAGCTTCAGCTTGTTTCCAGGAAGCTGGGTTACCGATCTTGATAGCGGTAGCCAGAGTATGCGGATCTTTTATTGGATGGCCGAGGACTATTGGAGCCGAACCTTCGGCTTGGAATCCCATCATTTTAGGAAGATCCTTGGCTTTACCTTTTTCTTTATATTCTTTATACCCTTTCCAGTAAGCAGTAATATTCCCGGCATTACCTACCGGCATGAACTGGTAATCAGGAGCCTCGCCTAATACTTCGATGACCTCAAAAGCACCGGTTTTCTGTCCTTCAATACGGTACGGGTTCAGGGAATTCACCAGGGTAATGGGATATTTGCCGCTGATCTCCTTCACTAATTCCAAGGCCTCGTCAAAATTGCCTTTAACCTGCAAGACTTGCGCGCCGTGGATCATCGCCTGAGACAGCTTTCCCAAAGCAATGGCCCCTTCAGGTATCAAAACCACGCATTTTATCCCGGCTCTCGCTGCATAGGCAGCTGCTGAGGCTGAAGTATTCCCGGTAGAAGCGCAAATAACTGCCTTGCTTCCCTCTTCCATAGCTTTGGAAATAGCCATAGTCATACCGCGATCCTTAAATGACCCCGTGGGATTTAATCCTTCATATTTCAAAAACACTTCCACTTGGCCGCCCATAAACCTGCTTAAGTTCCTGGCCGGAATCAGCGGAGCATCCCCTTCCAATAAAGAAATCACCGGTGTCTTATCCGACACTGGCAAATATTCCCGGTATTTTTCAATCAATCCTTGATATGA
>JACRDM010000096.1 GCA_016218565.1 Elusimicrobiota bacterium
AAAAGACCTGGTCCTGATCCTCTCTAAAGAGCCTTAGGGTCAGCAGGAGAAATTGGGGTTGGGACTAAATTATTGAGTGTGCCGACTAAACAATGTGGGAGTCAAAAATGAGGAAAAGATAAATTTCTATGGATAAAGAGTTAACCGCTGTTTGTTTACCGGATCAAAGTATTGAACTGGAATGGCAGGAAAGCGCAGAGCCGATAAACAAGGATCAGGAATTACTGCAAAAGGAATTATACAAAAACTACCGTGAAGACTTTGGCTCTTTTCTCCTGTGGTTAGGGTTTTGCAATCAATCCGTACCGTTAGCGGCAAGTTTGGATTTTTTTAGAAAGTTAGGGGAGAGGCATGTAAAAAAACTTGCGCAAACACCCGATCTTGAAATTTTGCGTGAGCGGGTAGAACTTATTTTAACAACTGACGAGATTGACGATATTCTGTCCCGGCGGCCATGTATGGTTGGGGCAGAGTATATAACCCCGGCTTTTCTTAAAGATATCTGGTCAAAACTAACCCTGACCTTTAGCCATAAAGTAAAAATTTATCAAGGTTCTGTTGCTGAATTTATCAAAACTTTCAGCGCTGATGTTCATCTGGCCGGGCGGGTTTATTTCCATTTGGTGGAAAGCAAAAAAGAGGATTTTCCTTTTGCTTTTTTAGCCACCTATTCTACCGGCTTAAACGAGCAGGGGAAAGCTAAACATATTCCCTTAAAGTATGCCTTAACCGAATACGGTAAAAACAACAAAAAACTGCTGGAACTTTTGGCCACTGTTTATTTAGCCGCCAAAGAAAGCCGAATCATTGCCGGGCTTATTGAAAATGGAGAAATATTTCATCCGCTATCATTGTCTGTCAAAGACGCCTATGATATTTTAAAGGAAATTCCTCTCTATGAAAAATCCGGTATCCTTTGCCGGATCCCCAACTGGTGGAAAAGCAGAACAAATGTTCTAAAACTTGATATCAAGATCGGCAATATAGCGCCGTCTTTTCTCGGCAAGGACTCGCTGCTCGATTTTAAAACACAGCTATTATGCGGCGACAGCGAGCTGTCGGAAGAGGAAGCAAGAAAACTTTTAAATGAATCGGCCGGGCTAGCGTTTATTAAGGGGAAATGGGTGGAGGTTGACCCGGCTAAACTAGAAAAAACGCTGGCCGCCTATGAAAAAGCGCAACAACTGATGGAGCAAGGCGCCTTAAGTTTAAAGGAGGCCATGTATCTGCAGCTTAATTTACAGAAAGAACTGGGGATTAGCGACGACGAGACTGCCGGTATTTCCAATGGTGAATGGCTTAAAGCGGTGGTGGAAAAACTGCGCAAACCCGAGCTGATCGATTCAATAACTCCCGCCAAAAACTTTCTGGCAGAACTTCGGCCGTATCAGCAGAAAGGGTTGAACTGGCTTTATTTCCTGCATTCTTTACAGTTTGGCGCTTGTCTGGCCGACGATATGGGGCTGGGTAAAACAATACAACTGTTGGCTTTCCTAAATACGCTTAAAACAGGTAAACAAAATCCGGCCAGCCTGCTGGTCATACCCGCTTCCCTGATTTCGAACTGGGTGAGCGAAATAGGCCGATTTTCGCCGGAAATTAAGTATTACCTCGCGCACCCTTCGTTTGAGAAAAATAGCGACGGCGCCGGCCGGGACAAGGATTTTAGCGGTAAATACGATCTTATTATCACAACTTATGCTTTAGCCAAAAGGTATGATTGGCTTAAAGCGCACAAATGGAACTATGTTATTTTAGATGAAGCGCAAGCCATTAAAAATCCCGGTACAAAACAAACCAAAGCCGTTAAAAATCTACAGGCCAACAATAGAATAATTATGACCGGCACGCCGATTGAAAACAGTTTAGGCGATCTTTGGTCGTTATTGGATTTTTTAAATCCCGGGCTGCTTGGCAGCAGTAAAGAGTTTTCCGATTTTTGCCAGGGGCTAAAAGATAATCCAGGCGGTTACGCGAAGTTGAAGAAAATTACTTCCCCGTTTATTTTAAGAAGGCTGAAAACTGATAAATCTGTTATTTCCGATCTGCCTGAGAAGGTCGAGATGAAAACTTATGCGGATTTAAGTAAAAAACAAGTTGTTCTTTACGGTAATCTTGTGGCCGAACTAAAAGCCGCGCTGGAAGAGGAAACCGGGGGAATTAAGCGCAAGGGACTGATTCTTGCCGCGCTGATGAAGTTTAAACAGCTTTGTAATCATCCGGACCAATATTTGGGAAGGAATGAATATGGTGAGCCGGACAGCGGCAAATTTCTGAGGCTGCGCGAAATTTGTGAAACAATTTATGAAAAAAGAGAAAAGGTTTTAGTGTTTACGCAATTCAAGGAAATTACCGAACCGCTTAAAGAATATCTGGAAACAATCTTTAAGCATCAGGGTTTGGTCCTGCACGGCGGTACGCCGGTTAAAAAACGCCAGGAAATCGTAGAAAAGTTTCAAAGTCATGAATATGTTCCATTTATGGTATTATCGCTTAAAGCCGGGGGAGTTGGCTTAAACCTGACCGCGGCAAACCAGGTTATTCATTTTGACCGGTGGTGGAACCCGGCAGTGGAAAACCAGGCCACTGATCGGGCCTTCCGGATAGGTCAGAAAAAAAATGTAATAGTGCATAAGTTTATCACCCGAGGCACCCTGGAAGAAAAGATTGACGCCATGCTTGAGGAAAAAAAGCGTTTGTCGAACGAAATTATCCAAAGCTCAAACGAGGCCTGGATAACTGAAATGAACAATGATAAATTGATGAAGATGTTTACGCTGTCTCTGTAGATAATTTAATTCAAGGAGGCTAAGCTTTATGGGATACTATGGTTATTATGGATTTCCCCGGTATGTTTCGGTCGGAGAAAAACGCGCGAAAGCGCAGCGGAAATTGGCGCAACTAAAGAAGAAAAATCCTCATATCGTTCCTTTGATTTTAGCGGGCACCAAACTGGCCCATACCTGGTGGGGCCAAGCCTGGAATGCAAACCTGGAAAAGTATGCGGATTACTCAAACCGGATCGGCCGGGGCCGCAGTTACCTTAGAAACGGTTTTGTTTTGGATTTTAAAATAAACCCGGGCGAAGTAACAGCGCTGGTGCAGGGTACCAGCCCGCAGCCTTATAAAGTAGCGGTAAAAATAAACCCGTTGAACAAAGCCGCCTGGAACGAAATTAAGAAAAAATGTGAAGGTAAAATCGAATCTCTACAGGAGCTTATTGCCGGCCGGTTTCCCAAAGATCTTATGGAAATATTTACCGCTAAAGGGCAGGGGTTGTTTCCGGCGCCTAAAGAGATTAAGTTTAACTGCAGTTGTCCGGACTGGGCCAGTATGTGCAAACATGTAGCCGCCACGCTTTATGCGGTGGGAGTAAAATTGGATGCTGACCCCCAGCTATTTTTCTTACTGCGTAAAACTGAAATGGATGATTTGATTACAGAGGCGGTGCAAGATAAATCAAAGAAGATGCTGAAGAAAGCAGAGAAAAAGACCGGGCGGGTGATGGCTGATTTGGACGCAGTCAAAATGTTTGGTATTGAGCTTGACGAAAAAGCCGGTTCCGGTCGTAAAAGAGGGACAGGAGGCCATTCGGTAAAGCATAAAATAGTGAATAAAAGAGGACGTAAGAGGGGAAGATAGTAGTAGTGGAACCCGTGAAATTGATTGAAAAATAGTATTGAAGGTTATTGAACAAGGTGGCGAAATGACTATGAACCAAGACCGTTTTACAAAATCTGAAAGAAAAGGCGAGAAATCATGGATAGATATAATCTGGTAAGCTTTTCAGGAATGTTTGTGTTAATGGGAGTGGCCTGGCTGTTTTCTCCGGATAAGAAGAATATCAACTGGCGGGCAGTCCTCTGGGGTACGGCGCTGCAGTTGGTTTTTGCCCTGTTTGTGTTCAAAGTGCCTGTCGGAACGAAATTGTTCTTGTTCCTGAATGAAGGCGTGGTAAAATTACTGGAGGTGGCTACAGCCGGAGCGAAATTCGTTTTTGGCCTATTAGCTTTTCCACCAGGTACCAGCGATGCGGCGGGTAATAAATCGCTCGGCTTTTTCCTGGCCTTCCAGGCTTTCCCCACAATCATCTTTTTTTCAGCCCTTGTTTCCATCTTGTATTATTACCGCCTGATGCCGCTGCTCATCCGGGGTTTTGCCTATATCTTTTCCAGGTTCATGAGAGTTTCTGGCGCAGAGTCGTTGGTGACAGCCAGCAATATTTTTGCCGGAGTTGAATCCACCCTGACTATCCGTCCTTATCTGGCCAACTTAACAGAATCAGAATTATGCACGTTGCTAACTGCCGGGATGGCTACTGTTTCTTCTAATGTGATGGCGGTCTACGTGTTTAGTTTGCAGAAATATTTCCCTACCATAGCCGGGCATTTGCTCTCTGCTTCGGTCCTTTCCGCGCCGGCCGCTATTTTAATGTCCAAGTTGATACTTCCAGAAAAAGGCGAACCGACCACGTTGGGAACCAGCGTTCGCGTCTTTTATGAGAAGGAAAAAAATTTGTTTGAGGCGATCATCAACGGGGCTAATGCCGGCGTACGAATGATCGTCGGTATTGTGGCGCTGCTGATAGCCGTATTGGGACTGGTTTCTATGATTGATTTAATTTTACATTTGCTCAATTCAGGGTGGTCATTAAAACTCTTCCTGGGATACTTATTTTATCCGTTCACTTTATTAATTGGTGTCCCACCGGCAGATGCCGGGCTTATCGCCAGGATAGTCGGCGAGAGAGCGATCCTAACCGAAATAGTTTCCTACCAGGACTTGGCCGCGGCTTTGGCGCAGAACTTGCTGGTCCATCCACGTTCAGCGGTAATTGCCGCCTATGCTTTATGCGGATTTGCCCATGTGGCATCCCTGGCGATATTTATCGGCGGGACCACGGCGCTGGCGCCAAATCAAACCGGTTCGCTGGCAAAAGTTGGCTGGCGGGCGCTGATAGCGGCGACGCTGGCTTGCCTGATGACGGCTGGCGTGGCGGGTGTTTTCTTTAGCCATACAACAACGGTTTTGAGCGCTATGTAAATAAGGAGACTTTGGCCAACAGTGAAGGAGACCCAAACATTTCAGGCAACGAACCATTCGGAGCTGAAAGGAAAGAAGTATCAGGCGGTAACCCGGTTAGATATTTTAAAGTATAGGAATTTCAATCCTATACTTGATATTCGGTTTTTAGGTGGAGATTTAATGAAAATAATCATAGTGGGTAATGGGGTAAGCGGGATAACCGTGGCAAAATTTTTGCGGACCCAGAGCGAAGATGCGGACATAACTATTTTTACCGATGAAAAAGACTATTATTATCCGCGGCCGATACTAATAGAGTTCCTGGCTGGCCGGGTAAAACGTGAAGAGATATATTTTTATCCACCGACCTGGTATGCCGAAAAGAAGATCAAAGTGGAAAGCCACAGGAAGGTCGCGAAAATATATGAAAAATCAAAAAAAATAGAGCTGGAGAACGGGGAGCAATATTCTTATGATTGCCTGGTACTGGCTACCGGGGCTAAGAGTTTTATTCTGCCTATTGAAGGATTTAATAAAAAAGGATCCTTCTGTTTGCGCACCATTGATGATGCGCAACGGATAAAAGACTATCTGAGCGCGCTGGGATTATACAATAAAAGAAAGGCGGTTATTATTGGCGGAGGGTTTTTAGGATTAGAGACTGCTTATGCCATGTCAGGCGCGGGATTAGAGCCGACGGTTCTTGAATATAACAAAAGTCTGCTCTCCCGGCAGATTGACGAGCAAGGTGCGGATATTTTAAAGGTTAAGCTGGAAAGCCTGGGTATTAAGTTTAAGTTAGAAGCTGAATGTGAATCGCTCAATGGTAACGACCAGGTGGAAAGTATTACTCTCAAAGGCGGAGAGGTCATCCCGGCTGATCTAGTCATTATGGCGGCAGGCATCAGTTCTAATCTCGAGTTGGCCAAGACGGCGGGATTAAAAGTCAGCAAAGGGATATTGGTAAATAAGTTTTTACAGACTGATAATGAATTCATTTATGCCTGCGGCGATACAGCAGAATTCGATGGCCGGGTGTATGGCATCATCCCCGTGGCTTTAGCCCAGGCTCAGACTGTCGCTTTCAACGCGCTCAACGGCCCTAAATTAGTTTATAAGGGAGTGCTGCTCAATACTACCTTAAAAATTGCCGGTATTGATCTTACCTGTTTGGGCGATTCCAATCCGCCGGTTAAGGCTTATGATATTAGGCGCAAAGCTGACCCGGAAAAAGGGACATATATAAAACTTCTGCTCAAGGCCAATAAGGTGGCTGGGGTAATATTGATCGGGGACAGGAAAGATGCTTTGTCCTGGACCAAGATCATCAATCAGAAAATTGACATCGGCCGGGTCAAAGATTCAATCTTAAAAGAGAATTTTGATATGGCTCGGGTATTTAGTAACAAATCCTAAGCGCTAAATCCTAAATTCTCCCCTGCTGCTCCCGATAAAATCGGGATCAAGCCCCCCTGGTCCCGATCAGATCGGGACTGGCCGGGAGGACAGGTGACGCGGGGACAGGTAAACAATTGTATAGTTTGGGATTTTAGAAATTGGATATGGTTTAGGATTTTGAGATTAGAAATTAGAATTTATGATTTGCAGGTGGTGTTATGGCGAAGGATCCGGTATGTGCTATGAAGGTAGAAGAGAAACCGTCATCTCGGCAGCTTGAATATAAAGGACAGACTTGTTATTTCTGCTCTTCCAGATGCAAAGAAAGTTTCCAACAACATCCGGAACAATATCTTTCCTGGCTTTCAACTGCATCAATGGATAATGAGATTAAAAGTGATAGTCAGCCCAAGTCAGCGTCACTTAACAAGATCTATGTTGGTATTATCGGGATGACCTGCACTTCTTGCGCTCGGACTATAACCAAAGCCCTGTCAGCCGTGCCTGGTGTAACTAGAGCCGATGTAAATTTTGCCAGCGAGAAAGCCTTGGTAGAATTTGATGCTACTAAAACTGACAAAGCAATATTATACCGGGCGATCGAAGATTCTGGCTATGGGGCAGTTAAAGAAGAACAAATCGAAAATATAGAAGAGATATATTTCCAGCAGGCCAAGAGACGCCTGGTAGTAGCTTGGGGATTTACCATTCCGCTAATGCTGCTTATGACCATGGAAATGGTTTTTAAAGTTCAAATCCCAGGCTTGAATTGGTGGTATTTAGCTCTTTCTTTTACTCCGGTTTTTGTCGTGGGCTGGCGTACTCACCGCGGGGCCTATAATTCCTTGAAATTCCTGAGCCTGGGCATGGATAGCCTGATTTCCCTGGGAACACTGGTATCGTATGGAGCTGGTCTTGCCAGTTTGGTGTTTCCTATGCATTCTTATGCTCCGGTTGCCGCTATGATCATGTCCTTTCACCTGGTAGGCAAATATCTGGAAACGCTCACCAAAGGTAAAGCCTCGCAGGCCATTAAAAAATTACTAAAGCTGGAGGCCAAAACAGCGCGGCTACTGGTCAATGGCCAGGAGCAGGAAGTGCCCTTGAGCGCTGTTGAAGTAGGGGATGTTATATTGATAAAGCCAGGCGAGAAAATCCCGACTGATGGGGAGGTTCTATCCGGTATTTCCAGTGTTGATGAATCTATGGCTACCGGCGAGTCCATGCCGGTAACTCGTACCATTGGTGATAAAGTAATCGGTGCGACTCTTAACCAGGAAGGTGTGCTGCGGATCAAAGCCACGAAAATCGGCCAAGATACATTTCTAGCTCAGATTATTAAACTGGTAGAGGAATGCCAGGGATCTAGAGTTCCTATCCAGGAATTAGCTGATAAAGTGACCGGGTATTTTGTGCCGGTTATTTTTGGCATTGCCTTGATAACATTTATAACTTGGCTGGTCATAGCTAATGTATCAGCAGCTGTTTATAGCGCGGTGGCAGTGCTGGTGATCGCCTGTCCCTGTGCCTTGGGACTGGCCACACCGACGGCTTTGATGATAGCCAGCGGCTTAGGAGCCCAGCACGGTATCCTGATCAAGAATGGCGAGGCCATCCAGACGCTGGGCAAGATCCAAACCATAGTTTTTGATAAAACAGGCACAATTACGAAAGGACGGCCGGAAGTAACAGATATATTCACCGCTGAAGGGGTCGTGCCGGATTATATGCTGGGTATCGCTGCCAGTGTGGAAAATTATTCTGAACATCCTTTGGGATTAGCGATAGTGGCAAAATCTCAAGAAAAGAATATAAATTTATTGGCCGTAGATAAATTTAGCGCCGTAATCGGCAAAGGGATCAAAGGTGAAATTGAAGGTAAAAAAGTATTTGCCGGCAGTCAGAGATTTTTGCAGGAAAATAATTGTGACGATCGGGCTTTGGATGACGAGATTAATCGTTTGGGCCAACAGGCCAGGACGATTGTCCTGGTGGCTTTTGCGGATAAAGTCCTGGGTGGATTTGGGGTCAGAGATCCTTTAAAAAAGAATTCCGTAATAAGCGTTAAACAATTAAAGTCCTGGGACATTAAGACACTAATGCTGACAGGGGACAATGTGCAAACTGCTCAAGCCATCGCTAAGCAAGTTGGTATTGATGAAGTAATAGCGGAGCTATTTCCTGACCAAAAGGTGCAAAAAATAAAGGAACTGCAGGAAGAAAATAGACTGGTAGCCATGGTTGGTGATGGTATCAATGACGCTCCAGCTTTAAAACAGGCAAATGTCGGGATAGCCCTGGGGACAGGGACGGATATTGCGATTTCCGCCAGTGACGTTACTTTGGTCAAAGGAGATCTGCCAGCAGTGGTTGGCGCTATCAGATTATCCAAAGCAACGTTTATGAAAATAAAACAAAATTTATTTTGGGCTTTTTTCTATAATATATTGTGTATCCCTTTGGCCGTAATGGGCTTGTTGCACCCGGTGGTAGCAGAAGTGGCCATGTTCGTATCGTCTCTAACAGTGGTGGAGAATTCACTTAGACTTAAAAAGATAAAACTTATATAGCTAATAAAGGCCGAATGATAGAGAATAGCGTAAAAAATTAATTCGAGTAATTCGCTATAATTCGAGTAATTAGCGGAGCGAAGCGTGCGCGAAGAGCAGAAAGTAAAAATAGATTATTTACATAAGCCGAAAATTATCCTAATCGGTAACCCTAATGTTGGCAAGAGCGTAGTATTTAACAACCTGACCGGGAAGTATGTCACGGTATCTAACTATCCTGGTACTACCATAGATGTTTCCCACGGTTCGATGTTCTATGCTGATCAGGAATATGTAGTAGTTGATACGCCTGGGACTAACTCTTTAATCCCTAAAAGTGAGGATGAGCTGGTTACCCGGAATATTCTTTTGCAAGAAGAATCTGCGGCGCTGGTCCAAGTTGCTGATGCCAAGAATCTTGAGCGTTCTTTATTATTGACCTTTCAGTTATTAAGCTTGGGGTTGCCTATAGTGCTTGATCTTAATATGAGCGATGAGGCCAAGGAGCGCGGCTATCGTATTGATACTAAAAAAATTGCTCAATTACTGGATATAATCTTGGTAAGTACCGTGGCTATTACCGGAGAAGGTATTGGTTCGCTCAAAGAAGCAGTAATAAAAAGCCGGCCCAGTAAAAAAAATATCACCTACAGCCGGGAGATCGAAGCCGCTTTCGGGGAAATTCAGCGGTTGCTGCCTAAAGAAACCCGTTATCCGCACTGGATCGCTTTGATGCTATTAACCGAAGATGCTGAAGTTTACAATGTGCTTCCCCGCGACCTGGTTCCGCGCCTGCAAAAAACAGCGGCTGGGGTCAAAGCCCGGTTCAATCAGCCGGTGGAAATCAGTATCCTGGAAGAAATACACCGCCAGGTGGCGGAAATTATTACGGCCTGCTTTCATCGCGATGCCCTCAAGCCGCGCACTGTTCGTGAAAGAATCGGCGCGCTGGCCTTAAAACCATTAACCGGTATCCCGGTCATGCTGCTGGTGATATGGATAATGTATGAGTTTGTCGGCAGGTTTGCCGCTGGTACGGCTGTGGATTTTTTGAAGAACATTGTATTTGACTCCTGGATATTGCCGCGGGTGAACTATATAATAACAGGATTTGTACCCTGGCCATTTTTTCGCGATCTTCTGGTTGGCCAATATGGATTGATCAGCATGGCATTAACCTACGCGTTAGCGATAATATTGCCGATAGTTGGCGCTTTTTTTATTTTTTTTGGTTTATTGGAAGACAGCGGTTATTTGCCGCGCTTAACGGTGTTGAGCGACCGGATCTTTAAAGTTATAGGTTTGAATGGAAAAGCGATCTTGCCGATGATACTGGGTTTAGGTTGCGGTACCATGGCAGTTTTAACTTCGCGCATCTTGGATACTCGCAAGGAGAGGCTGCTGATAGCCTTGCTGCTGGCGCTTGGCGTTCCTTGTTCCGCGCAATTGGGTGTGGTGCTTGGCATGGTAGGTGGGATTTCTGGCAAAGCTATAACGATCTGGTTCTTAAGCATTATTGCCAGCTTAGTACTGGTCGGTTTAGTATCTAACCGGGTGATCCCCGGTCGATGTTCGCTGTTCATTCAGGAGATACCACCGATACGCTGGCCTAAATTTTCCAATATCCTGGTTAAAACATGGGCGCGGCTGAGATGGTACCTGGTGGAAGCGGTGCCGTTATTCGCTATTGGCACCCTGGTTCTTTTTATATTGGATAAAACAAAAATTCTGTCTTTACTGGAAGAAATTGGCCGGCCGGTGGTGGTCTCTATGTTAGGACTATCGGCTAAGGCAGCCGGTGCTTTCCTGATCGGCTTTTTACGACGGGATTACGGCGCCGCTGGTTTATATGTGATGCAGAAGCAAGGCTTACTGAATAATCAGCAGGTGGTGGTCAGTATGGTGGTGATTACGTTGTTTGTTCCCTGTTTGGCCCAGGCTCTGGTTACTTACAGAGAGTTTGGCTGGAAAAAAGCTTCGGCTATTATGATCTTCGTTACTCTTTACGCGGTTTTGGGAGGAACGGTTCTTAATTATCTTTTAAATACGGGAATAGTTAGAATATAGAAAATTCTAAATTACAAATTCTATCGCTTTGCTTATTCCAAATTAAGGTTTTAATACCAAAATTTGGCCTAAGTTCTGCAGGAACGATTAATTTAGAATTTGGCATAGTTTTTTTTGGGAGGTTTTATGACGCGTCAACAAGATATTGAAGAGGTTTTGGGTATTATCTGGGAAGCGGAAGAACACGGCAATACCAGCATCGACAACATAAAAACAGAGATTAAAAATAAATCAATTAGCGACTTAATAGAGGAAATTGAAAAGAACGGCTTAATCGTTAGTGCCGGTCAGAAGCTCAGTTTTTCTACTAAAGGCCGGGAATTAGCCAAAGATGTTATCCGCCGCCAGCGTTTGGCTGAACGATTGCTGTATGATGTGCTCGAAGTACCGCCAACAGAGAGTGATTCGCAGGCTTGCGCGTTTGAACACATTATTTCCAAAGAGGTAGAAGAAAGTATTTGCACACTGTTAGGGCATCCCCGGCAATGTCCGCATGGGTCTGTCGTACCCGAAGGGGATTGCTGCCGGCGCGCGGCTACCTCATTCCCCAGCATTGTCAGCTCGCTGGATACCTTTAAGGTTGGAGAAAAAGGTAAAATACTTTATGTCTTGACTAAGGATCACCCCCAACTTCATAAATTGATGTCCTTAGGAGTTATGCCGGGAACGGTAATTAAGGTGCACCAAATATTTCCATCCTATGTAATACAGGTAAGCGAGACTCAGCTGGCCCTGGAGAAAGAAGTAGCCAAAAGCATATATCTTAAAAAAGTATAAGAGGTGCTTAAACCAAAAACCCTAAAAGGCCGTAGAGAAGATCAAGTCCGGGAAGGTAAACAGCCAATGAGTATAAAAGAGAAAACAGAAAAGATCATGGCTTTGCTTTTAAGGGAGTATCCAGGGGCAAAGATTGCGCTTAACTTCTCCAATCCAATGGAATTATTGGTAACTACTATTCTTTCCGCTCAGTCTACCGATGCGACGGTAAATAAAGTAACGCCGGCAGTTTTCAATAAATATAAGAATGTTAGCGATTATGCGCAAGCAGACCAGAAAGAATTGGAACAGGAAATATATTCTACCGGGTTTTATCATAATAAAGCCAAAAATATCATAGCAGCGGCTAAGTTATTAGTGGAAAAATATCAAGGTAAAATCCCTAAGACTATGGCTGAGATTCTGCACCTGCCCGGCGTAGCGCGTAAAACAGGTAATATAGTTTTATATAATGCCTATGGTGTGATCGCCGGTATACCGGTGGATACGCATGTCCGCAGGCTTTCCCAGCGATTGGGATTGACCAAACAGGAGGATCCGGAGAAGATCGAACGGGATTTAATGAAACTCGTGCCGCGGAAATTCTGGGGTAAGTTTTCATATCTTCTGATTGGCCATGGCCGGGCTATTTGCCAGGCGAAGAAGCCGAATTGCCCAAAGTGCGTGATAAAAGAATCATGTCCGAGCTATAAGGTTTTTTATCATAGATTTTTCAAGAGGTAGAATTGAGTGATTGAAATAAACGAAGAATTTAAACAAGCTCTCGAGCTGCTGGAAAATACCGACAAAAATATATTTATTAACGGGAAAGCCGGTACCGGTAAGTCCACTCTCTTAAAACATTTTCGTTCCATTACCCATAAAAATATCGCGGCGCTGGCGCCAACCGGGGTAGCCGTGGTGAATATTCAAGGGGAAACTATCCGTTCCTTTTTACGCTTCCGTCCGGATATTGCCTTAAGCAAAATAAAAAGTCTCAATCGAGGTGAAAACCGTGTTTTCCGTGCCGACCGGATCCTGGAGATGAAAATAAAGTGAGGGAATAGGAATTAGGGTTGCGCCGGTAGAATAGATGCCGCTGCTCTTTGCGCGGGGGCAGACATTCCGAGAAGCCATAGATCTATAAAGAACGATAAAACTGGACAACATATATCGATTGTGATATAATATTACATAGATAGTATCGATGATAGTATCGATATATAAAGGAGGGTAGTGATGGAGATAGTTAAAGTATCGCCTAAATACCAGGTAGTGATTCCTAAAGAAATAAGACATCTGTTAGGGATTCATCCTGGAGAAAAAGTATGCGTTTTACAATATGAAAACCGTATTGAATATATTCCAGAGAGAAGTATTAAGGCCATGCGTGGCTTTCTCAAAGGGATCGACACCTCGGTACAACGGGAGAAGGACAGGATATGAATATTGTAGATTCTTGCGGCTGGCTGGAGTATTTTGCCGATGGCCCAAATGCCGGATATTTTGCCCCGGCTATAGAGGATATAAAAAAACTTTTAGTACCGTCGATTATTTTTTTTGAGGTATTTAAGCGGATTTATCAGCAAAAGGGAGAAGATCTGGCCTTGCAAGCTGTAGCTGTCATGAATAAGGCCAAAATCGTCGAATTAAATGACTCAGGGGCTGTTTTCGCGGCAAAATTGAGCGTAGAAAATAATCTGCCTATGGCCGATAGTATTATTTTTGCTACCGCGCAAATGTATAAAGCGGTCATCTGGACTCAGGATTCGGATTTCGAAGGTTTAGCAGGGGTGAAGTATATTAAAGCTAAAAAATAGAGAGAAATATGACACTGGCAGGATATAAAAAGAAGAGAGATTTTAACAAAACCAAGGAACCTGAAAATACCGTTCATGGTTCGTCGTTGGTCGCTGGTCGTAAAGATCTTATTTATGTAATTCAAAAGCATAAGGCGAGCCATTTGCATTATGACCTGCGGCTGGAGATGGAGGGAGTGCTTAAAAGCTGGGCAGTCCCTAAGGAACCATCAGCAAATTTGGCAATCAAACGTTTAGCTGTCGCTGTAGAAGACCACCCTCTTGGTTATGAAAATTTTGCCGGCACTATCCCGGCCGGAGAATATGGCGCCGGCACGGTTGAAATCTGGGATAAGGGGACATATCAACTCCTAGAGAAAAATGATAAAGCCTATAGTTTAGAAATTAGCGGGACGAAACTAAAAGGCATATTTTATCTGGTCAAACTAAAACCCGGGGAAGATAAAAATAATTGGCTATTCTTTGCCAAGAGATGATTACCCAGATTAAAAAAAGCAGATTACACAGTTTAAATAGTATTAGGGTGGCGGTGGCGATGAGCGGAGGGGTGGATTCTTCGGTTGCGGCCGCGCTTTTACAGAAACAGGGGTATGAAGTTATCGGCTTGACTATGCAATTGTGGCCGAGGGAGAGTATAACTGAATCTGAAACTAGTTGCTGCGGTAGCGGGGCCATAGAAGATGCAAGGCGGGTTGCCAATAAATTAGGCATTCCCCATTACGTGATCAATTGCCGGGCGTTATTTGAAAAAAAAGTGGTAGTTAACTTTAGCAGCCAGTATCTTGCGGGAAAAACGCCCAATCCGTGTATTCGTTGTAATGATCTAATTAAATTTGATTATCTGCTGAAAAAAGCCAGAAGTTTAGAGGCGCGGTATTTGGCTACCGGGCATTATGCGCAAATAAAGTATGACCGAAAAACTAAAAGATACCATTTGTCAAAAGCCAAAGACGCTAAAAAGGACCAATCATATTTTTTGTATACCATGACCCAGCAGCAATTAGCCCAGATTCTACTTCCTCTGGGAATCTATACCAAGGCCAGGGTGCGTATTTTGGCTCGAGACTGGGAACTAGCTACCGCCGATCGTCCAGAGAGCCAGGAAATATGTTTTATTCCGGATAATGATTATCGCCGGTTCCTAAAAGAAAGGATAAGGAGCGATATAAAAAAAGGACCTGTCACTGATACCTCAGGAAAAAAATTGGGCATACATCAAGGCTTGCCGTTCTATACTATCGGCCAACGCAAGGGATTGGGGCTGGCGGCGGTTTATCCTTTATATGTAAAAGCGATTGATCAGAAACGCAATGTTTTAGTAATTGCCCCTAAGCCGGACATTTATGAGCAAAATTTGTTAGCTGATAAGGTTAATTTTATAGCCATAAAAGAATTATCAAAACCAATTAAAGCCAAAGCTAAGATCCGCTCGGCTCATAAAGCAGCAGCTTGTACTATTTCCCCGGTTGGACAAAATAGAGTAAGAGTGGAATTTGCCACTGGACAATGGGCCATCACGCCCGGACAAGCCGTAGTATTTTATAAAGGGAACAAAGTTCTTGGCGGAGGGACAATCATAAAGGCGGTTTCTGGCCGCTAGTTTCTGGTCACTGGTAAAAACCATTTAAAACCAGCGACTAGAAACTAGTACCCAGCGACTGTATTTAATTTGAGGTTTGATGCATAATCATAATGAAGAACGACAAATAAATAAGCAGGGATTGATCATCGCCTGCGCGATTACTTTTGTGATCATGATCGCAGAAATCATTGGCGGGTTATGGTCTAATAGCTTGGCGCTGTTAAGCGATGCCGGGCACATGTTCACAGATACCTTGGCTTTAGGCTTGAGCTGGTGGGCGATTAAGATGGCCCAGAAACCGGCTACCCACCATAAAACCTTCGGTTATCACCGATTGGAGATCCTGGCCGCGCTGGCTAATGGGATATTACTGATCCTGATCAGTATCTGGATATTTTATGAAGCCTATCAGCGGTTCTTTAATCCACCGGAAATTAAAAGCGGTTTAATGTTGATAATCGCTATCATCGGTCTTATTGGCAATTTCATTGGGATTGCCGTTCTCCAAAGATCCAGCCAGAACAGTTTAAATGTCAGGGGAGCTCTGCTCCATATGCTGGGGGATACACTTTCCAGCGTAGGAGTAATTATTGGCAGTGTGTTTATCATATTCACTGGTTGGAAAATGATTGATCCGATTGTTAGTATCATGATCAATGGGTTTATCATTCACAGCGCATTCCAGCTTATATTTGAAAGTGGTGAAGTGTTATTGGAAGCTGTACCGCGGGGACTGGTATTGCAGGAAGTTGTGGCCGAGGTTAAGAAGGTGAAAGGGGTCAGGGATTTGCATGATCTGCATATCTGGGCTATTACCAGCGGGTTGCATGCTTTGAGCGGACACCTGTTAATTGATGATCAGCAGATCAGCGCCGGCCAC
>JACRDM010000097.1 GCA_016218565.1 Elusimicrobiota bacterium
CAAAGATATATCATTTAACCTATACGCTGTCCTCGTATTAGGATGTGTTCTCGGGGAGCCGAATGACCGAAATGATCACGTTCGGTTCTGAGAGGGGCATTAACTCTTAAATGGAGGTTGAAGATGTCTACTCACAAAAATCACCGAACCACAAATAAAACAATAGTTTCAGACCAATTTCAATCCTGTTTCGATAAAGCAATCATCCTCTCAATAGCCAGTTTCGCTTTACTGCGGACTGGCTCTTCTACTTTAACCGGGTACACCAGGTCCTGCAGTGACCAGAACACTTTTTCCAGCGTGGTTAGTTTCATGTTCGGGCAGAGGGCCTTGTTACTGGCCGGGTAGAACTTTTTGTCCGGATTCTCCTTTTGGAGCCGGTACAGCATGCCTATTTCAGTGCCGACAATAAATTCCCGGGCGTCTGTTTCCCTGGCAAATTTTGTCATGCCGCTGGTAGAAAGCACGGCGTCAGCTACGCCTATTACTTCCAGGGTACACTCCGAATGGACCATCACCTTGGCTGACGGATGCTGTTCTTTGAGTTTCAGGATATCAGTTTTCAGGATACGGGCATGGGTCGGGCAATATCCTTCCCATAAGATGAATTTCTTATCCGGCACCTTGCTCTGCACATAACTCCCCAGGTATTTATCAGGAATAAAAATGATTTCTTTAGTGTCTTTCAATGAATTCACAACTTTAATGGCATTGGCGCTGGTACAACAGATATAGCTTTCAGCTTTTACCGCCGCCGTGGAATTTACATAGCACACAACTTTCGCTCGCGGGTACTGGCGCCGTAATTCCTTTACGTTCTCCTCGTTGATCATACTGGCCATGGGACAACCGGCTTCATAATCCGGGATCAGTACGGTTTTTTGCGGAGAAATGATAGAGGCGGTCTCAGCCATAAAATGCACCCCGCAAAAAATAATGATCTCGGCCGGCGTCTCGCTGGCTTTGATGCTCAGTTCTAAGGAGTCACCGACAAAATCAGCCACCTCCTGCACTTCCGGTAACTGATAATTATGAACCAAGATCACGGCTTTTTTTCTTTGGGCGATTTCTCTTATTTCGTTAATTAACCTGGTGATATCCATAATCTCCCCAACTAAAAGATGGCCCTGTCAGTCCGCCTCAGGCGGACTGACAGGGTAAATCTTAGCCTGACGATTTTCATCGTCAGGCTAACTACATTTCCCGCCGCAACAATGAGCAACCGGGCGCAAGAAATACTTTTTGGACACTCTGGCTGTCATTCTCATCACCCCCAATAAATACTCGTTATACGGTATCCGGTTTCGAAACCCAATACGGGCATCGATACCGTACACCGATACCGAGGTTTCAAACTGCTTCTACTATTTTAATCTCAGGTACATCTTCCTTCAGTATCCGCTCAATGCCGTTCTTTAAGGTCATGGTAGCCATCGGGCAGCCCATGCAGGCACCGAGCAATCTTACTTTGACAATGCCCTTGGCTTCATCTATATCTACTAACTCTACGCTGCCTCCGTCAGCGCCCAGCATTTTGGCGATCTTCTCCAGGCTCTTTAGTACCTTTTCTTTCATTTTCTTCACCTACCTTTTTTAATCTGTGTAATTATTTACTCTTTTTATACAATGGCGACATCGCTCTCAGGTTCTTCACTATCCGCGGCAGAACCCCTAATAAATAATCTATATCTTCATCAGTATTCAACCTGCCCAGGCTAAACCGCAAACTGCTATGCGCCACCTCCGGGTTTACCCCGATTGCTTTCAGCACATGCGAAGGTTCAAGCGATCCGCTGGAACAGGCTGATCCTGTCGAAGCGGCAATCCCTTCCAGGTCCAGATTGAGCAGCATAGATTCCCCTTCTACATATTTCAAGGTCACATTCACGTTATTTGGTAACCGCTTGGTCGGATGGCCATTCAGCTGTGACTCATCAATATTTTCCAATATCCCCTTGATCAGTTTATCCCTCATTTTGGTCAGATGTTCATTGCGTTCATGTTTTTCCTGCTCAGCCAGTTCCACTGCTTTGCCAAAACCTACAATGCCGGGTACATTCTCTGTTGAGGCCCTTCTTCTTCTCTCCTGTTCGCCGCCATGCAGATACGGCAGGATGCGGATCCCCTTCCTTATATATAATAAACCCACCCCTTTAGGCCCGTATAATTTGTGGGCACTGGCACTCAACAAATCAACATTGAGCTTTTCCACATCAATCTCCAGGCTGCCGAAGGTCTGTACCGCATCAGTATGGAAATATATCCCTTTTTCCCGGGCTATCTTTCCTATTTCAGCGATCGGTTCAATAGTGCCTATTTCATTATTGGCCTGCATCACGGAGATAAGGATTGTTTGCGAAGTTATTGCCTTAATAATATCTTCAGGATCAACCAGCCCGTTTTTGTCTACCTGCACATAAGTGACTTTGATCCCGCGGTGCTTTTCCAGGAATTTACACATTTCTATCACCGCATGGTGCTCAATAGTCGTGGTTATGATGTGATTGCCCTTTTTAGCCATCGCTTCGGCTACACCGCTCAGGGTAAAATTATCCGCTTCTGTGCCCCCGCTGGTAAATACTATCTCTTCACTTTTGGCATGGATCACTTTGGCAATGCTATCCCGGGCATTCGTAATGGCCGTTTTCGCCTCCTGGCCAAAAGAATGGACACTCGAAGGATTGCCAAATATATCGTCAAAATAAGGTCGCATGGCTTTGATCACTTCCGGGTGTACCGGCGTGGTGGCGGCATAGTCAAAGTAGCGTTTTTTAATATCCATAATATCACCTCATTAGGTCATAGAGAGTTCGTTCGGTCAAAATCCGGTTTACTGCTTCGTGTAATTCAACCCACACTGGCCTGGTCAGGCATTCTCTTATCTTTCGACAACCGGTATCTTTATTAACTTTGGTGCAGGAGATGAGTTGGATCGGGCCCTCAACTGCCCTAACGATATCCAGTACCTTAATTTGCCTAGGATCCTTTTTTAATATAAACCCGCCGCGAGTGCCCCTGATGCTCTCTACCAGACCGCTTCTTCTCAACTTCACCAGTAGTTGCTCCAGATAGAACTTGGGGATACGCTGTTTCCGGTATATTTCCTGCACCGATACAAGGCTCTGCCTGTATCTCTGGCCCAATTCCACCATGGCTAATAATCCATACCGGCAACGGGTAGATATCTTCAACATTTCTTTACCTCTATAGATACTTTACTATATATGACTTAAATTGTCAAGTATTATTTTAATAACTATTATTCCCCCTTTTGCTGATTAATTTCCACCTCAATGGCAGCCACTCTGAGGTGATGATGATCTCTCATGTTCTCCTATTAGGGTATGTTCTGTCGCGCATCCAGCCAATATCAACATTGACCCAATAATCAGCAATATAGATATCGTTTTCATTAGTTCCCCTCCTTTTTCAGCCGTAGTTGCCTTTCTTTTTTCCAGGCATAAAGAACCGGTACATAAATCAAGTTAGAAGCAGTGGCGATCAATAATCCCCCGAATATAGGGGAAGCCATTGGTTTCATAACTTCACTGCCGGCGCCAGTAGAGAAAATAACCGGGATCAAGGCAATGATAGTGGTCATGGTAGTCATCATGGCCGGACGGAGCCGGATCAATCCTGCTTTAACGGCTGTATCCTCTATTTCTTTGACACTGGTGATTTTTTTGCCTTTGAACAGATCCTGTAAATAAGCCATGATCAGCACCGCGTTATCAGTCGCTACCCCGAACAGAGCTATAAAGCCAACCCAAACCGCCACGCTCATCTTATACTGTAATATATAAAGATAAGCCAGCCCGCCCATCAAGGAGATCGGCAGTCCGGTAGCGACAATCAACAAGTCGGTCAGGTTATCAAAGGCCAGATAAAGTATTATCAGGATGACCACCAGGGTTATCGGTAAGACTACCTGGAGTTTTTTACGGGCTTCTATCTCCGACTCATACTGTCCGCTCCAGGTAATGAAGTATCCTTGGGGTATTTTCAATTCGCCGGCAGTAATTTTTTCCTGTACCGCTTTCTGGGCATTATTGACAAAGTCCACCAATCCTACCTCATCCTGATTGACATTGACAAAAACACGGGCATAGGGCATGGTGTTCTCACTGGCGATCATCGCCGGGCCAAGTGTCTTCTTTAAAGTTGCCAGTTCCCCTAATGGTATCTGCATGCCCAGCGGGGTAGGAACATATATTTTCTTAAAGTCTTCGGGTCCACCGCGCAACTCTCTCGGATAACGAACCCTGATGGGATAACGCTCCCGGCCTTCTACGGTCGTGGCAATATTTTCCCCGCCGATGGCGGTCATGATTATATCTTGCACATCCTGGATGCGCAAACCGTATCTGGCGATCTTATCCCGGTTTATTTCTATGGAAAAATAAGGACGATTGCCAAAACGTTCGGCAAACGGGCTTACCGCCCCCTTAACGTTGGTTAAGATCTGCTCTATCTGTATTGCTAATTTCTCAATAATCTTTAAGTCCGGCCCGGACACTTTTACTCCTACCGGCGTTTGTATCCCGGTAGCCAGCATGTCAATCCGGTTGCGTATCGGCTGGGTCATGATCGGACTGACACCCGGCATCCTGGTTGCGGCGATGATCTCTTCGATAAGCTTCTCTCTGGTCATACCCTGGCGCCAATTCTTTTCCGGCTTTAAATGAATGATCGTTTCCAGCATCGTCTCTGGCGCAGGGTCGGTAGCGCTTTCCGCCCGGCCTAATTTACCAACGACCCAAGCGACTTCCTGTGGGAACTTATTTTTTATAATAGCATCCTGTTTTTGCATCACTTCCAGTACCTGGGTCAAAGAAGTTCCGGGTAATAGCACCGGCATGAATAACAAATCTCCTTCATTTATAGGAGGCATAAACTCCCGTTTGATCAGAGGGCCTGTTACACCGGCAGCCATAATCAAAATTGCTATGATCGTAGTGGTTTTTTTATTCCTGATGGCCCAACGGAGTATCGGCTCATACGCCTGCTGGTGCAATCTGCTGGTAATATTGTCCTCTACCGAGCGCAATCGCCCGCGCAACAAATAATAGCCGAGTGTCGGTATGAGCATAATGGCAATGAGAGCCGCTCCAACCATGGCCAAGGTCTTAGTGTAAGCCAGCGGGATGAATAATTTACCGCTTTGTCCAGTCAAGGTAAATACGGGTATGAAACCTATTATAGTAGTCAATAAGGCGGTTAAGACAGCCGGGCCTACTTCCTTGGCGGCAATAATGCAGGTTTCCAATCTCTCCTGCGCCGTCAATTGGCTGTCATTCTTCCCGGCTTTGGCTATCACCAGGTGACGGTAGATATTCTCGGTCATCACAATCCCTGAATCAACCATTACCCCGATAGCAATTGCTATTCCTCCCAAACTCATTACGTTGGCGTCAATGCCGATAAAATGCATGATCAAAAAGGCGAACAACACCCCGACCGGTAAGACGATAGAGATAATCACACTGCCCCAAAAGTGCAACATATAAACTACAATTACAAAAATAGTGATCAGTATTTCCTGGCTGAGTGCTTCTTTTAAGGTATTGATAGTCCGCTGGATCAGTCCTGAACGGTCATAGAATGGAACAATCTTCACGCCGACAGGCAGACCCGGCGAGATCTCGGCTATCTTCTTCTTTACCGCGTTTATTACTTCCAGCGGATTAGCGCCGTAGCGCATCAACACCACACCGCCGACAGTTTCCTTACCTTCTTTATCCAGGGCATTGCGCCGGAAATCCGGTCCCAACGTTACTTTGGCTACATTTTTCACCAGCACGGGGACACCTTTATCCGAAGCCATGATGGCAATGTCTTCTATATCTTTTACCCCTTTAATGAAGCCAACACCGCGGATGATGAACTCCATACCGCCTTCTTCAAACACTTTGGCACCGATGTCAATGTTGGACCGTTGCACTGCCATCATTAAGTCATTCAGGTTAATGTTATACGCCAATAACTTTACCGGATCCACGTCTATCTGGTACTGTTTGACATAACCGCCAACGCTGGCCACTTCGCTGACACCAGGGACAGAATTTAACTGGTAACGGACATACCAATCCTGAATTGAACGCAGTTCCGACAAGTCATAGCCATCCCCTTCTACTGTATACCAAAATATCTGGCCAAGCGCCGTGGCATCAGGCCCCAACATCGGCATCACACCCATGGGCAGAGTTCCCTGCGCACTATTCAGACGCTCCAGCACCCTGGTGCGAGCCCAGTAATAATCCACTCCGTCTTCAAAGACAATATTAACCATCCCTACGCCAAAAGCCGAACCGCTGCGGATGGCCTTTATTTTAGGGATACCTAATAATTTAGTAGTTAAAGGATAAATAACCTGATCTTCCACATCCTGCGGACTACTCCCAGGCCAATCCGCAATAACAATTACCTGCATATCTCCGATATTGGGTATAGCATCAATCGGTGTCCGGGTCATTGCCCACCAGCCAAAAAAGATCAGCAAACCAAAACTGGTGAGCACCAAGAACCTTTTACGTAAGCAAATTTCGATAATTTTACCGATCATAAAACCTCTTTAATGTTGATGTATATGTCCCTTATCTTTTTTGTCTGTGCCGGTGATAGCCCCGCTGTAAGCTGCCTCGGCAGCTCCTCCGCTGATGATACTCTGCGAATCGATAAGGAAATTAGCCCGACTCACCACTTTTTCTCCAATTTGCAGACCATGCAGTATTGGGTAATACCCCTGTGCTTCCGGGCCGGTTTCGACATTTCTTTTTTCGTATATTCCCGGGGCTTTTTCCACCCAGGCAACCTTTTGCCGGCCAGTATCTAACACTGCTTCTTTTGGTACGGCCGGTTTTTCACCCAGATTGACCTTAATTATGGCGGTCACGTACATGCCGGGTTTTAATTTCAGTTCGTGATTGGCAATTTCAGCCCGAACTTTCGCCGACCGGGTCATTTCGTTCAGTATCGGATCGATCGCTTTGATAGTACCGGCAAATTCTTCACCCGGAACAACCTCATTAGTCACTATTATCGGCACACCCTTTTTAACTGCAGTTATATCCTCCTGATAAACATCGGCATACACCCAGGCAGAATGACCGGGCAAAATCAAGTTATCCTGCACCTTTTTAGATTGTTCCAGCTCATTTATCTGTTCATCGCTCATGCCCAATAGTCTTAATTTATTTTTGGCCAGGTTTTTTAATTCCGGTTCTTGATTCGTCTCTAACACCGCCAGGTATTCCTGCTGAGCGACGACCAGATCAGGATCATAAGCGATCCGGCCCACTGCGCGGATTTCCTTGACCAGGTCTCGGCTGGTTACTACGACTGTCCTTACCCCAATCCGCTCGATCTCTTCCGTACTTAACTTAACCGTTGTTGATCCTGCCTTGCCAACGGCCGGTGCAGAACCGGCTTCACTTTCATACACAGGAATATAATCCATACCCATTTCGTCTTTCATCGGTACCTTGGAAGTAATAGAAGCATTCATCGGATTGCGATAATAAAGTATTTTGCCTTTCTTTTCTTGGGCTAAACCTATACTTAAAATCAGGCTTATTCCGGTCACTACTAAGATAAAAATAATTAGTTTCTTCATGGCAAATCCTCCCCCACCATTTGTTCCAGTTCGGCTTTAGCCATCTGGTAATCAGTTAAGCTCATATAATAATCCTGGACCGCTTCCAGGTACATGCGCTGGCTGTCTAATAAGTCCAGAAAATCCGCTTTATCTGTTTCATAACCGGTCTGCGATATTTTCCAGACCTGTTCTGCCTGTGGCAAGATGTCCGTTTCATATAGTTTTAGCTGGCGTTGAGCCGCCTCCGCTTTCCAGTACATTTGCTCTATCTCTGATACTACCATTCTGGCCATGGCTTGATAATCAGCTTCGGACATTTCCTTTTCTGCGCGCATGGACTTCACCATATTATTCTGGTTTTGCCAGAACCACAGCGGTACCATTACGTTGAGCATGCTGTCCCAGCCCATAAATTCGCCACTCCTTACCCGCTGCTTATAGGCCAACATGAAATCCGGCAGGTAATCTCTTTTAGCCAGGGAAAGTTTAATGGCGCTCTGTTTAACATTAGCCCGGGCAATATTGAGTTCGGGACGATGGGCTAAGGCTAGTTCCGTTAATTCCGTCAAAGTATATCTGAATTCATTATTATCGGTATATTCCGGCCGGCCAATTTCTGCCTCCGGTTTTCGGTTAAGCAGGGTATTAAGTCTGGTCCGGGAAACCGCCAGCTGATTTTTTAGGCTGATTATATTATTCTGCAGTTTTGCCAATTCCACCTTGGCCTTTAATACTTCAGCTAAATTGTTTTTCCCGGCACTATATTTCTGCTGGGCCACACTGACTGTCTGTCTTAATAATTGCTCATTTTCCTGGGCAATTTTCAACAGCTGATAATTCTGATAAAGTTCAAAATAAGCTCTCTTTACCAAGGCGATGATCTCCCGTTGTTTACCTTCATATTCCGCTGCTGTAATATCAGCCGAAGAGGCTGCCACCTTTGTCTTCAGCGACAGTTTCCCGGGCCAGGGGATTTCCTGTGAAAAAGTATACATTTTCATTTCGGCTTCATTGAACTTAAGAGTGCCTTGAGGAATGTTCTGATACTCTAAGCCCAGCCATGGGTCAGGAAGGCTCCCGGCGGATTTGATAGTGGCCTGGCTGGCTTTGTATTTTGCCTGGGCCGCTTTTAATTGCGGGTTTTCCCGCAGGGCAACCTTTATCACCTCGCTTAGAGTAACCGTAGGTGATTCGGCCGCAAAAAGAGAAGAGCGAACAACTATAATAAAGGTTACTATTATATATAAAATCCCGGCTCTGGATTGAAACATACTAAGCCGCCTTCCTGAACCTGTCAATTAGTTCTACGATCTCATCTATTTTCTTCTGCTTCTCAACTTCAGACTTTCCTTTTAAACTGTGGATCACACAACCCTGGACATGTTTTTTAAATATTTCATTCTCCACCCGGTATAAAGCGCCGATAATGGAATGTACCTGAGTAACTATATCAATACAGTAACGCCTTTCTTCGATCATCTTCTGAACCCCGCGTATCTGGCCTTCTATCTTTTTCAGGAACTCTAACTGTTCATCATGAATGGTTAACTGTTTCATGGGGCCTCCTTACCAATATTAATATACCATACCCCCCTACCCTATGTCAAGCAAATAATTCATTTTTATTATTATTATACTTAATATCAAAACATTATTGAATTGGCTGATTCCTTCTTTTATTGACTTTTATCTACTTTAGCTGAAGCGTATAGTGCGGGTATCAGCTGGCGGGTAAATGGAGTGATCACTTGGGTAAGGTAACGAAGAAAGCGCTACCTTTACCTTCCTCGCTTTCCACCCAAACAGTGCCGTTATGTCCCTCTACTATCTGTTTCACCAGCGACAGCCCCAAGCCGGTACCGTCTCTTTCCACCGCCTTGGCATTGTCGGCCCGGTGAAATTCTTCGAATATCATGGATAGTTCCTCTTTAGGGATACCGATGCCGGTATCCTTGACCGCCAAAAGAATCTCATTCCCCCGGTCAATAATAGTTAATTCTATACGGCCATGGCGCGGCGTGTATTTAACCGAATTGGCCAGGAGGTTAACCATTACTTCCTGGATATATTCCTTGGCGCCACGGATCTTGTCTACCTGCGGATCAATATGAGTGGTAATTTTAATATCCTTATTTTCTGCTTTTAAGCTGATAAAGCTCAAAGCGTTGTCTACCGCTTCTTTAATAGGAAAATATTCCATCCTGAACTCTTGGCTGAGCTTTATCCTGGTAATTTCCAAAAGCGCCTTGACAAACTGCGTCAGTTTTCCTGTTCTTAGCGTGGCCCGCTGGATCAAATCAAATTGCGGCGGATTAAGTTCGCCGGCCAAGCCGATGATCACCGGCTCCAGGCAACCCTGGATAGCAGCCAGATGTTCTTTAATATCGTGGGTTACTCGCAAAACATATTCTGATTTAACCCGGTCTTTTTCTTTTAGTAATTCATTGGTTTCCTCTAATATTCTCTCGCGCTGCCTTAACCTGGTGGTAATCGAAGTAGCTAAATAAACCGCTATATATAAGGTAGTGGTAAAGACCACCGCCACACCGGTGATATAGATAGCATTCTGATACTGGTCATTAGTAATGAATCGGCCTAAGCCATAATGCGCTAAAATCCCATAATACTCAAGGAACGCCACCAGGAAAAACAGAGTAACGGCAAAAGTAGCCTGCCGGAAAGAGGCCCGGCGGGAAAGCAGACTGCTGGCGATGATCATATGGAAAATGAAATAAAAAATAAAAGGATTTTCTATCCCGCCTGAAAAATGAATCAACGTGGCCAGAGCGATCAGATCAGCCGCGATCTGCCAGTTGGCAGATCTAGAGGCCCGCGCATATAATTCAGAGGTTGTCTCAGGAGTGACTCGAGGCAGGCAGAGGTAAAATAGCAGATTATATATTCCTAATATAGCGGTAATCAGGCCTAAAGAGAAAAGAGGCAAATTAAGGCGCAGCACTGAGTGGCTAAAGATAATGGTAATAACCACTCCGCCCAAAGCCAGCCACCTCAGGTTTATCAGCCAGGACAGTCTTTCCAATAATTCGGTATCAGGATTGAATTTATCCATACATCCGTCTTATCTGCTGGACAAAAGAGAATCAACTTTGTCAATTAACTCCGCGGGTTTTAGGGGCTTATCCAAATAGCTGTCAACCGGTAACCAGTCCTCATCTCCGGCTTCTTTCTGGAAATCCAGGCCAGTGCTTTCTTTAATGGCAGTCAGCATTAAAATGGGAATATTTTGGTAATTTTTATCTTTTTTCAATTCCCGGGCCACGCTAAACCCGGTATCCATCTTTTCCATCATTACATCCAGAATGATCAAATCCGGCTGATCAAGACGCGCCAATTTCAAACCTTCAGCGCCGCTGGCCGCGCTGGCAACCTGATGATCCTTAGTTTTAAGAACTACCTTCATAGCCTCGACAATATCCGGATCATCATCAATAATTAATATTTTCGCCATACTACTTCCTCCTTTATCTTGCAATACTGCCGCTGACACCGCGATAATTAATAACAGCTAAAGATTAAACTTCGCCTAGCTAGACAAGAAAAAAAACCAGACCCCAAGCATCAACAGGTTTCTTAGCTGAAACATTTGAGGCGGTATCATGATAGGCAAGTGTCAATAGTTCAACGTAAAACACGAATGGCTAATGAAACTGCGCCACCGCCGCCTAAACAAACAGAGGTTAGGCCAATTTCCTTTTTCTGAGTTTTAAGAGCATTAATTAACGTAACCAGTCCTCTGGCGCCAGAGGCCCCCAGTGGATGGCCCAAGGCAATGGTTCCGCCTAAAATATTCAAACGTTTAAGATCTAAGCTAAGTTCTCTTATGGTTAACAAGGATTGGACCGCAAAGGCTTCATTTATTTCAAAAAGATCTATCTCTGAAAGTCTGAGTGCACTGGCCTGAAGACATTTATTAATCGCCAAAGCAGGCGCGGTGAAGGTTAGCTTTGGATTAACTGCGGCAGTGGCATATCCTTGAATACGCGCGGCAGGAGTAAGACTAAATTTGTGCAGCGCTTTCTCTGAAGCCAGAATCAAGGCCGCAGCCCCATCTGCCGGGGCGGGAGAATTCCCGGCCGTAATCGTGCCTTTTGGTTTAAAGACAGGAGGAAATTTACCCAGCTTTTCTAGCGATGTCCTTCTTGGCCTCTCATCGCCAGCAAAGGAATGTCTTTCAGCTATTTTTACGGGAGTGATTTCTTTGGTAAATGCCCCCTGCTTCTGCGCTAAACAGGCTTTTCTATGACTTTCTAAAGCATACTTATCCTGCTCTGCCCGGGATATTTTGAATCTTTCGGCAGTATATTCGGCAATTGTTCCCATATGCTGGTTGTTAAGACTGCACCACAGACCATCATGGATTAAGCTGTCGCCTAAATCTTCCTGGCTAAAATTTTCGTTCTTTTTATCCCTCGCTAAAATGTAGGGGCATTGAGAAGCATTTTCTGTGCCTCCAGCTATAATTAGATCAGCATCTCCACATAGTATGGCTTGTATTCCCAAGATAACACTTTTTAAACCAGAGCCACATACTTTATTAATAGTAAAAGCCGGGATGTTATAAGGTAATCCGGCGTAAACGAGGGCTTGCCGGGCTGGATTTTGTCCTAAACCGGCGCTTACCGCATTACCCAAAATTATTTCGTCTACCACCTTGGCTTTTATTTTATTATTTTTGAGCAGGGCCGTGATAACCACAGCTGCTAATCTGCTAGCAGAAATATCTTTAAGGCTGCCGCCGCGGGCGCCTAGAGGTGTTCTTAGGCCGTCAATTATAAATACGTTTTTCATTGATTTTACCGTATTTTGCAGTACTATTTTCTATTTTCAATTAACTTTTCAACTTTTAAAATCAACGCTTCCGGATTAATAGGCTTTTCCATATATTCATCCACCGGCAGCCAATCTTTGTCGCCCGCCGTAACAGAATATCTAAAACCAGTCGTTTCTCCAATAGCCGTTAACATCAAGAGCGGTATTCTTTTATAGTCTTCATCACTTTTTAATTCCCGAGCAAGATCAAACCCATCGCTCATATTTTCTAACATTACATCCAGGATAATTAAATCAGGCGCCAACTCTTTAATTTGTTTGCGGCCCTCGTCTTTATTGGCGGCAGAAAATACTTTATAACCTTTTGCTGCCAAAATTACTTTTAGGGCCGCCACAAAATCAGCGTCGTCGTCAATAATGATAACCTTTTTGTGGTCCATAGTTATTTCCTTTTTTTATATATTCCTGGACTAACCAGGCCGGCTCCTTGGCACAGTGGATTTTTCTCTTTTTTTACCAGCCGTGACCGCCCTGATTATTTTAGCTGGCCCGACCATAATGAGTTGGTAACTGCGGCTTGAATATAGTCTTCAATCCGACAGGCCGGCACTAGGGCCAAGTTCCACTGCGCCAATTATTAACTTAGCCGAGAAAGCGATAACGCTTGATTCAGCTATTTGCGAGTGGCGGAGTAAATATTTTCCGCTCCTCAGGAATACCTCTGACCGCCTTAAATAAGCGTTCGCTATCCACATATTTTTCGATTAAATTTACCGTCTTTTTAATTTTTTCTTTATCCTCCGCGCGTATTTTAAAAATCATATTATTAATCCGGCAGGCGGCGGAAAACGAATCTTCCTTGACCAGGATTAAAGGAATATTCGCCCGCTCAATGATCTCCACTACCTTTTTATGTGGTTTTTTGCCATAAGTAGCGATGATCCCGGCGATATTGTATTTTTTATTAAGTCCTAAAACCCAACCGCTGAGCGCGGAATAAATTATATCTTCACGGTTGCCAGGCACGATTAAAAGCGTGCCGGCGCTGAGATAGTTTAAAGTTTCATGGGCCACAATATCGCCAATAATAAAACGTTCAACCACATTAGCTAATCGCTTATAGCCACAAATAAGCCTCCCCCCCAAGTCTTCAAATAATTCCGCCACCGTGGGATTAGAGAGCACTTCTTCAAATGGAATGACTCCAAAAACCTCTATTTTTTTCTGATCCATACCCAGACGGATCAGGCGATTAATCTTATTATATTTATCTTTCATGACTTTGTTCACAATTACTCCTAAAACTGCTACGCCCTGCTGATCAAATTTAGCCTTATTAAGCATAATCTCGTCAATAGGCCGGCCTAGTCCACCACCACTTACGATAACCACTTTGGCGCCGAGCAAAGAGGACACCTCAGCATTGGACAGATCAAATACAGACCCCACGCCCGCGTGGCCAGTTCCTTCAATCAAAATAAAATCGCTTTTTTCGACTAATTGTTTATAAGCCTTCTTAATCCTGTTTTCCAGAACTGAGCGTTTACCTTTTAAGATGTATTCCTCGGTAAAACCTGCCGGAATGGCAATCGGGCTCATATCTGATAGATTATTCTTGAACCCAAATATTTTTTTCATTAATACTGCATCTTTATCAATTTTCTGATTATCAATTATTTGATACTGTTGTCCTACCGGTTTCATATAGCTGATTCCCGGCGCCATTCTGCGTAAGAGACTCAGCAGTCCTAAGGAAACCATCGTCTTTCCATCATTTTGCCTGGTAGCGGCAATATAAACATTCATCTGGCCCATAATTACCCGCCTGGTTTTTTTCTTTTTAATTCCCTAGAAAAGTATTTTATACTTTCCTGTCTCCGCTAGCTTTGCTTCGCCAAGCTAAACAACTGGGACTGAAAATCGCTTACGTCTTGGCGATAAAAGTTATCGCCGCGGACGATTTTCTTACCGTTTACCGCTTTTTAAATATTTTACAGATACCCCTCAATAAAGGATCATAAAATAGATCCGCGACGCGTTCTTTAAGGGGAATGATCGCGTTGTCGGTAATCTTGATTTTTTCCGGACAGACCTCGTTACAGCAATGCGTCACGTTGCAGAGGCCTATTCCGGACGAATCTTTGATAAATTGCAGCCGGCGCGCTTTATCCAGCGGATGCATCGCCAGTCCCGCCAAACGGACAAAAAAACGGGGGCCAAAGTATTTATCTTTCTGATCGTGCGTGCGGATGACATGACAGGTATCCTGACATAAAAAACACTCAATACACTTTCTAAATTCCTGAATCCGGTCGATCTCAAACTGGTACATGCGCCAGTCCGTGTTCACGGCCGGGGCAAAAGACAATATTTTCTTGTTGACTTCGTAATTCCAGGATATATCGGTCACCAGGTCCTTAATCCCCGGGAACGCTTTGAGCGGACCTACCTTGATCGGTTGATCAGCGGGCAGATCGCTGAGGCGCGTCTTACACATGAGTTTAGGGATCCCGTTAATCTCGACTGAACAGGAGCCGCATTTCCCCGCGGCACAGTTGCAACGGACGCCGAGGTCGGGGGCATATTTGGCCTGGATATCAAGGATCGCATCCAGGACCACCATCCCGTCAACCACTTCGCTGCGATATTCACAATACTCGCCTTTTTCCTGAGAGCCCCTAAAGACTAAAAACACCGCGGCCTGAGTTTTTTCGCTCATTTAAGATCATCCTCCAGCAACTTACGAATATCCTCCGGCATCGCCGGGAGTGGCTCAGTGCCGATTTCGAGCGCTTCCTTATTTCGCCTGACGATAATGCTTTTCTTGCCCCATTCAGGATCCAGATCAGGGAAGTCCTCCCGCGTATGCGAACTTCTGCTTTCTTTTCTGGCGCCGGCCGCCCGGGTAATTATCTCCGCCACGGTTAGCATGAACTTTAACGAAAGACACCAATGCCAGCCAAAATTGTACCGGGGATCGCCGGCAACACGCGTCCGCGGGTAACGATTACTAAGCGTCTTTAACGTTTCCGCGGCTTCCTTTAATTTATCTCCGTGCCGGATAATTCCAACATGTGTTTCCATAAGTTCCTGTAAATCCGCGTAGAGCAAAGCCGGATTTTCATTCCCTGTGTTTTCAAAAGGGGCGATTAACTCGCGCTGGTACCGGTTTAATTTCACTTCCTCAAAATAGGCAAAATTTTTAATCGCCGCGGCATATTCAGCGGCCGCCCCTCCTGCCCTCTTGCCAAAAACCAAAAGATCCGACAAGGAATTACCACCTAACCGGTTGCCTCCGTGCAGACCGGCGGCAACTTCGCCGGCGGCAAACAGGCCCCGCATCGTGCTTTCCTGCGTTTCCGGATGCACCTTTACCCCACCCATGGCATAATGGCAGGTCGGGCCTACTTCCATGGGTTGTTTCGTAATGTCCACATCGGCAAATTCCATAAACTGCTGATACATACTGGGAAGTTTGTTTTTGATATACGCGGCTGATTTATGCGAAATATCAAGAAAAACCCCCCCATGTTCGGTTCCCCGGCCCTCTTTTATTTCCTGATTAATGGCCCGGGCAACCAAATCCCGCGTGGAGAGTTCCAGACGCTGGGGATCATATTTTTTCATAAACCGCTCGCCCAACTTATTTTTCAACAGTCCGCCCTCACCGCGTACCGCCTCTGTTACCAGTAATCCCTTAACGCCGGGAGGCCAGAGCATGCCGGTGGGATGAAACTGGACAAATTCCATATCCTTCAATTCGGCTCCCGCTTCATAAGCCAGAGCCTGACCATCTGCCGTGCCATCCCATGAATTGGACGTAATGCGCCAAATCCTCCCGAGACCGCCGGTGGCCAGGATAACGGCTTTGGCCATCAGCACTATTGTTTTTCCGGTACTTTTCCGAAAACCAAACGCACCCACCACCACACCGTCATTTACCAGCAGACGAGTAATCATACACTCTATAAATAGCTCGATTTCCAAAGCGACGATCCTATCCTGAAGCGTCCTAATCATCTCGAGACCGGTGCGATCCCCCACATGGCAAAGTCGCGGGAAAGTGTGACCACCAAATTCCCGCTGTAAAATTTTGCCATCTTTAGTCCGGTCAAATATGGCGCCCCAGCGTTCCAATTCCCGCACCGCCTCGGGTGATTCCTTGGCGTGAATCAACGCGCTGCGCCAGTCATTGACATATTTTCCGCCGAATAAGGTATCTTTAAAATGAGTCTGCCAGGAATCCTGGTTAGCCACGTTGGCCAAAGAGGCGGCAATTCCCCCTTCTGCCATAACAGTATGGGCCTTACCGAGCAACGATTTGCAGACCACGGCTGTTTTGGCGCCCGCTTCTTTTGCGGCAATAGCCGCCCGCAACCCTGCGCCGCCCGAACCGATCACCAAAACATCAAAATAAACCACTTCATATTCACTCATGATCTAACCTCAAAAAGTTCTCCAGGTATTTATATCTTTAATGATCCCATGCGCTAACAACCGGACATATAAATCTGCGCTGATAATAGTAACCAGGCTGATCCACGCCCATAATCCGTGCCGCATATTGAGGATACTGATCGTGTTCCAGGCGCGGTAGCGCGCCCGGGTACATGGAGAACAGGAAAATTGATTAAGCCTTCCTCCGACAATATTGCGTAACGCATGACAGGAAAAAACATAAATAGTGAGAAAAATGCTGTCCACTAAGAGCAGACCGTTGCCGATGCCTACGCCAAAAACATTTTGATGGTAAAACGAAGCGCTGGTCTCCTTCCAGTGAATTAACAAAAGCCCCAGCGCCAGATAAACAAAATAGCGGTGCGCATTTTGCAGAATAAAAGGAAACACACTTTCGCCTTTATAATCTTTTTTTAGTTCTTTAACGGCACAAGCCGCCGGATCAAGTAAATAACTACGGTAATAAGTCTTGCGCCAATAATAACAAGTAAGCCGGAAAAGAACCGGTACCCAGAAAACTAAAAGCGCGGGCGATAACCGGCCGATCTTAAAATCAAAAGGATAAAACGGCGAACGATAAGGTCCAAATTTATAGCCGTCTGCCTGAAATGTCGCCCAGGTGGCGTATAACAACAGCGCCGTCAAGGCCGAGCACATTAAAAACCACTCCCCATACCAGGGGTCGGTCCGGCCTTCTTTGGTGGCCGGTTTAGGGATTGTTGCCAAAATGTTCATTGCCCGTTTTTCCTTTCGGTTTGGCTGTAGTAAATATACATGATCTCCTTATCAAAGAGATGCCGCTTATATTCAACGGCCTTCTCTCTAACAATGGTTAATATGGCCTCGGCCAGATGATCGTCCAAATCAATACCAAATTCCCTAAACTTCATCTGCAAGGCATTTTTCCCGGAGTGTTTTCCCACGAGAATCTGACGTTCTCCTCCTATTTCAGAAGGATGGAAGACCTCGTAAGTTTTGGGATCTTTAATTAAACCATCTACCTGGAGGCCAGCCTCATGCGTAAAAATATTCCGGCCGACAATAGGTTTATTTAAAGGTATCTCTCTTCCTGAAGCCTGGGCTACGAATTCAGAGATCCCTTTTAACTTAGAAATATCAAAAGAAACAGGTCTATTCTCCACATATTTAAGCGCCATGACCACTTCTTCCAAAGCCGCGTTTCCCGCTCTTTCTCCCAAACCATTTACCGTAACACTGATAAATTCTGCTCCCGCTTTAAAAGCGGTAAGACTATTGGCTGTAGCCATACCAAAATCATTATGCGCATGGATTTCAATGGGGAATCCAACTTCCTGCATTAACGTGGCTATTTTCGCCGCTGTTTGTGCCGGCCCGAGTATACCCACAGTATCGCAGAAACGCAGACGATCGGCGCCGGCATTCTTGGCAATGCGCGCAAAGGTAATTAAATCCTCCATCCTGGCCCGGGAGGCGTCCTCGGCATTACAAGAAACATAGAGGCCGTGACTTTTAGCAAAATTAATGGCTCGGCTTATGGTTTCATGAACCCAGGCCCGGTCCTTCTTTAACTTTTTCTCAATATGCACGTCTGAAACCGGGATGGAGATACAGACTGCGTCTAAGCCACAGTCAATGCCGTCTTGTATATCATCAGTAACCGCCCGGCACCAACCAAGGATGCTGGCGCGATGATTAGCCGCGACAATATCTTTGATAACCTGTTTTTCATCGCCTTTCATGGCGGGAACTCCCGCTTCGATCTGATACACCCCGGCGCCATCAAGGAGATGAGCAATTTGGCGCTTCTCCGCATTGGAAAAAACAACTCCCGCTGTTTGTTCCCCATCGCGTAAAGTGGTATCAACAATTTTTGGTTCTTTTATAAATTGACCTGCTGTTTCTAACATTATCTCCTCCTCGTGACCACAAGTATAAGATTGAAATTCCTATACTTATGTTTAGTTATTAACCGCAAACTTTTCTTTATTATTGACGGAGCGCCAGGTCATAAAGCAAAAGTTGTGGGACGTTTTGCTCTGGAAAACGCATCCTAGCTGTCTCTTCACTATTTACCCGGATATTCACCAGAGTTGAATCCAGATGAAGAAGTTTGGAATACTGTTAAGATACAAACTTCCCCGTAATTATTCCGTCGGAAAGCGAGATTTCTCCCCACTACGGGGGACAGGACAGATTACAAAACCAATTATCCCCCCTTGATCCCGACAAATCTGGATCAAAGCCGGGAGGATAGGCGCGGATTTCAAATCTCAAAAAGGCTAATTCGACGAGCGCTGCGGTCCAATTTGGACACGTATGATGTTAGACATTATACCATAGTTACCCAATAGTTATCCATTCAAAACTTTAAAGAACCCCAAAATTGACTATTATTCAGGATAAAAAAAGCAATAAAAAAGGCATTTTTGACAATTCCTTGTTTTAGCTTTTTCTAATAATTTTATATATTCATTTGAATTAAATATTTCGACTATTTTTTGTTTTTTAATGTTGCCTGTACTTTCCACTCCACTGCACGGAGCTACAGTACAATCTGGATTTATCTGAAATATCCCTCTACCAGCATGACAGGAAGGAAGTTTATCATATTCACCTTTACAGAAATTCTGACACAGGTAATAAAACTCTTTGACATTAGCAAAAGATTCTTTTCTATTTTTAAGCCATGCAAATATTCCAATAACTTCTTTAATATTACTATGTATTTCTTCAGCCATTTTTTTACGTTGATATTTTGTACTAAAATATGGTACAAAAGGCTGAAATCCTATATCAGTAACCCCTAATTTCTTGCAGAACTTTATCAATTCACAAAGTTGTGATATATTTTCATACAAAACTGTTACTGAAACGCTTATAGGAATTTCAGGAAACACTTTTTTAATATTCTTTATTCCTTTAACTACTTTTGCAAAAGTTCCTTTAATTCCTCTGATGTTATCATGCGTCTGTTCAAGGCCATCTAAAGAAATTGAAATACTCTTAACTTTATTTAGTTCCTCACTCTTTACATTCTTCAGTAATGTTCCGTTCGTGCTGAGCCTTATATTCAAACCTCTGTCCGCAAAAAGCGTTATTACTTTCCAAAAGTCTTTATGTAAAAAAGGTTCGCCACCTGTAATATAAACATTTTTTGTTCCGGCGTCTTTTAGCTCTTGTGCTATCTTATCAAGAACATCAATAGGGATATCAACACCTTTGGAATATCCATAAGAACATGTTTTACATCTCAAATTACATTTGGATGTAATCACCAGGAGAACATTATTAGGAACATTTGTTGTGTGCATTTTACGTAATTCCAAACTCATTTTCAAACATTTCACACAGTGGATCCCTTGAAGAGACATTACCGTTTTTAAAGTATGAACGTGAAAAACATCCACTTTTACATATTTCAAAGTATCTACATTTCAGGCAATATTTATCATATTGTTCTTTTTCCCTAAATGATTTCTCCATGAGATATTTTCTAAATGAACTTTTAATGAGATTCCCTTGTTTATAATCTATATGAGTTAATGAAGGACATATTGCTATATTCCCATTATGAGTTATTGTGTAAAACAATTGTCCACTTGGGCAACAAAAATTGATTTTATTTTCTATAAGCCTTTCAAAAACGTTCGAAATTATTATTGGTATTCTGTCAAAATATTTTTCACATATACCATCTATGTCATTAGCAATCTTTATATATTCCTTGGCAAGAGGAGAAAGACTATTAAAATTTTTTACTGCCCTTCCCCTTGGTATAAGCGCTTCAAATTTGAAAAAAGAAACACCAAGTTCTTCGCCAAATTCAACTATATCTTTTAATCCTCTATAGTTCAATTTTGTGACAGCCGTATTTATACCAATATTTAAGCCAGCCTCAACGCAGTATTTTATACCTCTTATCGTTTTATGAAAAGAACCTTCACCTCTTAGTTTATCATGAATATTTCCATCCGCGGATTCAAGGCTTGTAATTACAAGATCAATATCCATTTTCTTAAGAAACTCTGCTGTCTCCTTCTCCATAAGACATAAATTTGAATTGAAAATCATTTTCAAACCCTTACTCTTGGTATAGGTAATTACTTTTTTGATATCCTTTATCATCAGTGGTTCACCGCCTGAAAGAGAAACTATATTTACGCCGGTATTTGCAATTTCGTCAATTACTTTCCTGCAGTCTTTCAGGCTTAGATGAGGAATACCTATATTTGGTTTTGGGAAATAATAACAGTGTTGGCAGTAAAGGTTGCACCTATTAGATATTGTCCAAACTATAAACGATGGAGTCCTTTTCACAAAAAGATCGTTAGGCCCAAGTTTTAAAAATTTTTCCGCCCTAACGTTTTCCTTTGGGATTTTGAACTCGAAATAAATATAAATAGAAATATATCCACAGCCTACGACACGGAACTTTTTTATTTTTGCGCCTTTAATATCGCATACCCCATATTTATCTTTTTCTAATAATGGATAAGTATCTATTATTCTGCCGATTATCCGATTTTCAGGTATTGAAAAGCTCCTGCCAAGTACTATTTCCTTATTCTTTAGTTTTTCAAGAATACAATTAAGCTTCTTGTTAAGGAATCCCTTAACCTGATGAAGACCGATATCAAGGGTTTCGAGATCCACTTCAATCGTTACGCTTTTAAGGTATTTATTATTATGCATTAATTCCTATAATTACACAATTTAAGTTTTTTTATTTATCTTATCATATAATACTTTTAAGTTAGTACAAATCTCTTTCATTTCTTCTTCAGGTAAATTTAAACTTTTCTGTCTCCATGGAGTATCCTTAAAAGCAGGCTCAATTTCTATAGCATCATCTTTTTCATATCTAGGGATAACATGAATATGAAAATGTGGAACTTGCTGGCCTGCCACTTTACCGATATTCGCTCCAATATTAATACCCTTTGACCCGTATTCCTTTAAAACTTTGCATGATAAACTCATCGCCCTAAACACATTTGCAAGCACAGCTTCCGGCACATCATACATTGATTCATAATGTTGCGTTGTTGCTACAACAAGATGCCCTTTAGTTCTTGGATAAATATCTAAAACAATAACAACATCTTTATCCTTAAAAACCGTAAGAGCCTCATTATTCTCAATAGCCTTCCTGCAAAACAAACAATTTACTGTCATTTTAGTTTTCTCCTTTTTTTATATGGTTTAAATGGAGACTGTAGCAAATTAGTCGGGTTATAATGTTTATAATTTTGCATGTGCATGCCTCACTTGACGTAAAGCGTTTAACATCAGAGGTCGTTGTTCGAGACTTTGGTCCCTCAACATATCGAGGGCGATACGATGAC